>JAYURF010000090.1:0-6004 GCA_043756365.1 Acidimicrobiales bacterium | reverse complement strand
CACCAACTTCGCTGAGCACGTCCGTGCTGGAACAGATCGCCGTCGTGATGACCGGAATGGTGATCCCCAGCGCTGCCCGACCGCGAATGGTTCCGATGCATCCGGAGTCGGAGTACAGCGACACCAGAAGGTCGGGATTGTCCTTCGTTGCTTCGCGCATCAGCCCCTGAAACCCGGCGTCGGTCTCGTTGTCGCCACCCTTGACCGTGATGTGGGCGATCCCGGCCAGGTCCAGCGCAGCTGTGAGCGACGCTTCGGTCCCGTTGGCACCCGGGTTGTCGCTGCTGACGATGGCAACGGTTGCGGCTGCGAAGTGGTCCTTGGCGACTGCCGCCATTGCGGCGGTAAGGGTGGCGTTGCCGCCGGTCAGGAACAACGCTTCTGCGGTGTAGTCGCCGGGCAGAATCGGTAGGACGCCGACGACAGGAATGCTGGCAGCCGAGTAGGTCGCGTAGTCGGGAAACAGATCGAGGCCCAACAGCACCATCTCGACGCCCTTGCCGGCCAGTTCCTGCGCGCAGGCCTGCGAGGTCTCGGGCGAGCCCTTGACAGTGCAGTTCTCGATCGTGATCGGTCGGCCGCCAAACCCGCCGTGTTCGTTCAGGTAATCGGCGGCCGATTCGATGCTGACACGGATCTCGGGGAAGTCCAGCCCGGGCGTTCCTTCGGTGTTGACGAGCCCGATGACGATCTCGTCGCCCGTCGCCGGACCAAGATTCGGAAAGGCCACCGACGGATCAGCCGAGGCCATGTCAGGCACCGACGTGTCAGGCACCGGCACGTCAGGCACCGGCACGTCAGTCGCCGACGTGTCAGGCGCCGGCGCGTCGGTCGCCGGCGGGTCGGTCGAATCCGTCACGGTCGGAGCGGGGGCCGTCGTGGTCACGTCGGCGGCCGGCGTGGGCGCGGTCTCACCGCTGCTGCTGCATGCTGGCGCGAGCAACGACATCGCCACGAGACCGGCATACCACGATGTGACCACACCCGCTCGGTGTGACGAACGGACTGCTGATGTGTTCATGCTCTCCCCCAAAGTTTTCGAAGACACCGGCTCGGCCGAGGTCACCTGATTGCGTGCGAACTTCGATTTTCCCCGCACTCGGCCCCGCCCAGAGTCCCGCCCGGAGCCCGGGTCTGTCAGCCTGGGATGCGGTCGGGAATCCAGCTGCCGTGTGCGCCGTACGGCACTCGTCGGGGCAGGTGGATCGTGGCAACTGGCGGAGCCGAGAAGTTCTGAGCATCGATGATCAGCAACTTCGACTCTCCGGAATTGGTGTCGTGCGCCAAGCTGATGACCCACCCCTCGTCTTCGCCCGAATCGTCCCCGCCCGAAGCGGCGGCCGCCGCGGCAAACACTGGCTCGGCCCCACGCACTCCGTCGCCGAGTTGGTGCTCCCAACATGTGCCGTCGTGCAGGTCGTACTTCCACAGCGCGGATCCGTAGACGGGTTCCTCGCTGTTGCCCTCGCCACCAAGGGCCATGAGATAGCCGTAGCGCGCGTCGAGGCCGACCATCCGGTCGGCAACTCGACCGAAGTCGCCGGGTCGGTCGTCGATCTGCTGCTCGGTGACGGTTCCCTTGGCGAGGTCGATCGTCCACCGCCACAGCCTGCCGACTTCGGCGTAGTCGTCGTTGCTCGTGCCGAACGCCTCTGACTGACGCGAGACGTGCAAGACGATGGTGTCGCCCTGCTCGTGCGCGTTGACCGGGTGGAACACGTAGCACGGCTCGATTTCGAACCAGCGAACATCGGCATTCGTTCCGTTGCGCGGCATCACCCCGAGGCGCGCCCCGGCGTCTCGTCGGAACATGAACGGGAAGCCCGTCTCGAGCGCGCCGAGATCGAAGCACACCGGCAGATCCATGAAGATCACATAGTTCTGCGTCACGTTGAAGTCGTGCATCATCACCATGTTCGGGATCTCGATGCCCTCGAGCTGTTGCAGCACGCCGTCGGCGCCGATGCGGATGTAGTGCAGGAACGGTGCCTGCCCGTTGAGGTAGCTGAACGCGAGGAGCTCTCCGGTCACCGGGCAGATCTTCGGGTGCGCGGTCATCGAACACGTCAGCGCGCCGTCATAGTTCTGTACGCCGACGGTGTTCAACTCGTTGTCGATGCGCCACGGCCAGTGGCCTTCCTCGAGGCACAGGATTTCGCCGTTGTGGGCCATCACATGCGTGTTGCCGGTGCCGCGGGTGAGGTCACGCATCCCAGCCATCGGATCGTCGATCGGGTCGGAGATGTTCGGGGTCTGGATGAACCGGTTGCGGTACCACTCGGCCTTGCCGTTGGCGAGGCGGATCCCGTGCACCATGCCGTCACCGAAGAACCAGTGCGCCGATTGGCCCGACGCCGGGTTCGGCCCCGTGCGGATGTAGACACCCTGCAAGTCGGTCGGGATGGTGCCCTCGACACGGAGGTTGGTCTCGGTCAGCTCGTCGAGCACCGGTGCCCAGTTGCCGCGGAGGTGCCACTTCGTGGCATTTTCGATCGTGGTCATGATGACACTCCTTCTCTAGCTTCGGACTTCTAGCTTCGGGTTTCCGAGCTTTGGGTGTTGGCAGCTTCGGGCGATCTCGCCCACATCAGGTTGGCGTCAAAGCTCAACGTGTAATCGGGAATGAACTCGATGATCACCCGGTGCGGCGAATCGAGGAACTGCTGGAACGTTGCCGCGGCCCGGTCGTCGTCGGGGCGAAGCGACTGGGAGAACTCGGGGTAGAACCAATCCTTGGTCTCGCGGTCGTCGTGCACGATGCACGAGCCCTTGTAGGTGACCGTCTTGCCGCCGCCCATTCGCGAGCCGGTGCTGTTGATGCACAGCGACGCTCGCGGGAAACGTCGGATCGCCGAGATCCGTGCTCGCCGTTCGGCAGCGGTCAGCCAGAAACGACCGTCCCTGGGGAGATACGACATGACCACACCAAACGCCTCGCCAGCGGTGTTCGTCCACATGAAGACGCATTCCCGTTGCGTTTCGACGAGCTGACGTTCAAGATCGTCGGAAAGGGCACACTCGGTGAGATCCTCGTAATCGTCGGCCATCTGCGGACGGTAACACGATCACCAACCCGAATCTACTACCGGTAAGTTATTCTTCGTCAGCCGTTCGACAGCCCGGACCACAGCAACTCGGCGAGGTGGTCGGCCAGCTCCGCGGCGGAACGGTCCGACTCCGTGAGCCACCACAATGAGGTGAGTTGCAACATGCCGATCACGGCATAGGCCCACGGAACGGCCACCGCCGGGTCGAGGCCCTGCTTGGTTCGCCACCGCGCGAGCTGCTGGGCCATCGGGACGGTCGATCGCTCGGCGAGATACAGCGTGCGTTTCGGTGTCTCGTCGGACGTGCCGCCGGTGACGTAGAGGAACAGTTCGCGTTGCTCGGCGACCGTCGTGAGGTTGGCTGCAATGAGTGCGGCCAACATCTCCCGGCCATACGGGCGGCCATCGATCGCCGTCCGGGCAGCGGCAACCAGGCGGTCGGACAGTCGTTCGGCGAGGGCATTGGCGAGATCGGTTCGGCCGCCAACGCGTGCATAGACGATCGGCTTGGTCACCCCTGCTTCGAACGCAATCGTCTCCAGCGACACCCCCGAGCCATCGCGGCGGATCACCCGCTCCGCTGCGTCAAGGACGAGCTCCCGGTCCACCACATGGCGCCCTCCAGCAGGGCGACCGGGACGTCGGCCAACACGCACGGTCATGAGATCAGTGTGCCGGATCGTGTTCGGAGATGGATCATGAGCTAGTACTTACTTTCAGTAAATTTGACGATCGGGGGCCCCACCATGACCATTGACTACGCAGCCACGAACGACTTGTTCAAACTTGACGGCGATGTCGCCGTGGTGACCGGCGGGGGCCGCGGCATCGGGGAGGGCATTGCCAGGACGCTGGCCGCAGCAGGGGCCAAGGTGGTCGTCGCCGCTCGTCGTAGCGAGGAGGTCGAGGCGGTCGCAGCCGCGATCCGCGCCGAAGGCGGCGATGCAATCGGCGTTGTCACTGACGTCACCGACGACGACGCGGTCGACCGTCTCGCTCGCGCCGCTATCGCTGAGTACGGACGGCTGTCGATCTGGGTCAACAACGCGGGCGGATCTCCGGCGCGGATGCCGTTGACAGAGCTGAGTCGTGAGCAGTGGGATGACTGCGTCGCGCTCAACCAGACCGCCGTGTGGGTGGGCATCACCACCGCGGCGAGGTACATGGAGACCGGTTCGATCATCAACGTCTCCTCCGGTGCCGGTTTCGGTGCGGTGCCCGGCAGCGGTCACTACGGCGCGGCGAAGGCGGCCGTGAACTCGCTGACGTTGACGGCGGCTGCCGAGCTTGCGCCACGAATCCGGGTGAACGGCATCGCTCCGGGCGCTGTCCCGACCGAGATCTTCATGAAGGCCTTGGGGATCAACAACGATGCCGAGCTGGCCGCAGTTGAAGCGACTTGGAACATTCCCCTCGGTCGTCTCGGCACCCCACTCGACATGGGTACCGCCGTGCTGTTCCTGTGTTCGCCGGCCGCCAGCTGGATCAGCGGCGAGATGATGCGGGTCAACGGCGGCGCAAAGCGGTAGTCGAGATGTGCGGGCGTTTGCCCGTGGGGCTCTGAGTTCGGCACCGCGTCGGCATCACGGTACGTTGCACGTGATCGGGTGAGGCCAGCGCCGGCCAGCGTGCGCATGCGACACTCACCATGAACCAAGGGGACTTTATGGCTATCGATTTCACGCTCGCGCCGGAGCACGAAGAGATCCGCGCCCGGGTGCGCTCGTTCGTCGACGACACGATCAAGCCGGCGATCGAGCCGTTCGGTCACCGAGACGAGATGAAAGGCGACTCCTACCGCGACTACGTCGGCACGCTGATCAAACTGCGCGGCGCGGCCCGCAAGGCCGGGCTGTGGCTACCGCACATGCCCGCCGAATGGGGCGGGATGGGCCTCGGCCATGTGGCCTTGGCGATGGTGCAGGCCGAGGCGGCCAAGACCCGGGTGGGTCCGTGGGTGCTCAACTGTCAGGCACCCGACGAGGGCAACATGCACACGATGCTGCACTGGGCCACTCCTGAGCAGAAGGAGAAGTACCTCAAGCCGCTGTGCGAGGGAACCACGTCGTCGTGTTTCGCGATGACCGAGCCCGAGGTCGCCGGCTCGGACCCGACTCTGATCCGCACCCACGCGATCCAAGACGGCGACGAATGGGTGATCAACGGGCACAAGTGGTTCATCTCCGGTGCGAACCGGGCCAAGTTCGCGATCCTCATCGCCAAGACCGAGCTCGAGGTGCCGGAGGGATCGCGTGGGGGCAACACCGCGTTCATCGTCGACCTGCCGAGCGACGGATGGAACAACGTCCGCGAGGTGGAAACGATGCACGGCCCCGGCGGCCACAGCGAGATCGTGATCGAGGATCTACGCGTGCACGATTCGCAGATCCTCGGCGGCCGCGGCAATGGCCACCGGCTCGGCCAGTACCGGCTCGGACCCGCCCGCCTCGCCCACTGCATGCGTTGGATCGCCCAGGCCGAAACCGCCCTCGACATGATGGTCGACCGCTCCCTCAACCGCTACAGCCACGGCAGCCTGCTGGCCGAAAAGCAAGGCGTGCAGTGGCTGATCGCCGACTCGGCGATGGAGCTGTACCAATGCAAGCTGATGGTGTTGCACGCGGCGTACAAGATCGACCGTGGTGACGATTTCCGTACCGAGGTGTCGATGGCCAAGCACTTCGTGGCCAACAGCTTGAACCGGATCATCGACCGCGCCATCCAGGTCCACGGTGCGCTCGGCTACTCCACAGACACGCCGCTGGCCAACATGATGCAACACGCCCGCTGGGCCCGTTTCGCCGATGGTGCCGATGAGATCCACCAGATGCGCATCGCCGAGAACACCATCAAAGCATTCACCGACCACGGCACCACACGCACCGCCACCGGTGACCTCCCCGTCTGATCACCGCACGATGGTGCGTTCTGGTCACGAGATCCCGGCTCTGCGCCGG
>JAYURF010000089.1:0-6009 GCA_043756365.1 Acidimicrobiales bacterium | reverse complement strand
GTGCTGATTGAGGCACGACCCGCGCCGATGGAGATCGATCCCCTGACAGCGGCGGTGGTCGTGGTCGACATGCAGAACGACTTCGCGAGCGTCGGAGGGATGTTCGACCGGGCAGGTATCGACATCTCCTCGATCCAGGCCATCGTCGAGCGCACGCAGTCCGTCATCGGAGCCGCCCACCACGCCGGGCTGACGATCTGCTACTTGAAGATGGGGTTCGTCGATGACCTGAGCGACGCCGGCTACCCGCACAGTCCGACATGGATCAAGCATCTCCCGTTGAACGTCGGCGCGCCGGTCGTGTCGCCGGACGGCGAGCCCAGCAGGATCCTGATCCGAGACACGTGGAACACTGACATCATCGCCGAACTCGCACCAGGCCCCGATGATCTCGTGTTGTACAAACATCGCTACAGCGGGTTCTTCGAAACCCGTCTCGAAGCAGAACTACGCCAGCGAGGCATCGAAACGATCATGTTCGTCGGTGCGACGACCAGCGTCTGTGTCGAGTCGACGGTGCGCGACGCGATGGCCCGCGACTTCCACTGCCTCGTGATCGAGGACTGCGTCGCGGAACCGATCGGAGCCGACCTCGAACGCTCGAATCACGACGCTTCGCTTCTGACCCTGCAGCTCCTGTTCGCGTCGATCTCCGACTCCGACGCCGTGATCGCTGCCCTGGCGTAGAAGCCGACCGTCAAGCGAGCTGCCAGAACGCGTCGGTGAGGTCGAGGCGGGTCAGGATCTCCTGGTTCTGTCCGAGAGTGCGCGGCTGCCACGTCGGGGCGACGCGGTCGCCCCACCAGGCGTGGGCGAGCTCGCTCAGCTTCGTGATGCTGATCGAGAGGCCGCGATCGCGTCCAGCCAGCCAGCGGGTGATGTGCTCTTCCGACCGGAAGAGGTTCATAGTCGCTCAAGTGAAGACGATGTCGTCCCACCACCGGTTCGCCGGCACGAGGCAGTGGAACATCAGTGAAACATCGTCGGGTTGTTCCTCGCGAACTCGGACGGTGATCGCATCTCCGCAGTCGGCGCACGAGGTCTCGATCGTGCCGTCGCAGTGGAGCGCGGCGCAGATCCCGAACGCGTCCCACGCACAGTTCGCGTACCACCAACGATTCTTCGCGTGTACTCGGTATGCGGTCGGCACAGCGGAGAACGGATTCGCCATGCGGATCTCGAGACCGCCGGCCTGCAGGACCAGCGCGTGCGCGTCGTGCAATCGAGCCCAACCGTGAAGCACGTCGTCGACCGGTGCACCGATCGTTACGGCGACCGTCTCGGCGGTCGGGGCATGGCCGGAGTCCACGAACATCTGGTACGTCACGTTTCGCAACTCGACGTCGGAGTCATCCATTGCGGTGACCGTACTCCCATCCCGACTCGAGCCGCCCAATGCTCGGTGGGCTGAATCGGCTCGTCGATGCGTCCGAGATGCCACCCAGAACGCCGCGTCGCCGATGTCGAGCTGCACAACGATGTCGTCGCCCTCGCCCACCCGGTGCAGGATCGTCGCGCCGAACGCTCGCTGGTAGAACCGGATCGGCGCGACGCACTTGCGACGCGGCGATGACGCGGTTGCGACGCGGCGTAGACGCTGCAGTGATGACGGCGGTTCAAGCTCACCTCTACCGGAAGCATCAGATCGAGGAGGCACCGTCGTGGTCGAACGCAAGAAGGAAGCGGTCCGCGTTGCGATGCGACGGGTGGACGATGGCACCGTGGCTGGCGCTGCAGCGTCGGCGTTCGATCGGCAGACCGCCGATCGGCAGGTGGGCGACGGGTTGCTCGACGACCGGGTCCGCGATCCGCTGACCACGTTCGATCTCGAAGCCGAGGGCCTCACGATCGACGTCACCAAGGAACACATCGCCAGCATCCTCCAGGAGCGTGCGGTCGCCGCGACACAGGTGTATTCGACACTTGACCTGATGGGCAAGGATCTGGTCGCCTTCTTCCCGAAGGTGCCGGAGATCCTGCCATCCAAGGCATACGGCCGGTTCGTGAACCCCGACGGGACCGCGACCGACGGGGTATCAGTACGCGCGCTCGAGCCGACCATCGTCGGTACCCCGGAGCGGCCGTGGCCGAACCCGGAGGATCTCACTGATCGCCGAGGAGCGTTTGCGCTGTCGCTGCCACCTCGGCCGATTGCCGACGACGGGATGCGTCTGATCGTTGCCGGATCGAACCGGATCGTGGAGGTCGCGGTGCGCCGGGCCGATCTGATTGCCGGCAACGGCGACCTCGGCGTGCTGACCCTCGATGAGCGGGTCGAACCCCTCCCGCGGAGCGTGCTCGCGCAACTCGGCGATGTGGTGATCCCCAAGAGCGACGGCGACGTGCTCACCAACCCGTCGGAGTACGCGGTGCCCGCACCGGTGATCACTCTCGGCGAGGGTGACTGTGCGATGGCGTTCCGTTCGAACCTGGGGGTGATCGACAAGTACCGCTTCTCGCTGCTGGTGCGGCTGGTCGCCCCGCAGCTGAGCAACCGTCGGCTCGGTTCACGCATCCGCCACGACGTTCGCCACAGCACCACGTTGTCGGCGTCGACCGTCGGCCTGAGCAAGTACGTGGGTTCGAACCAGCTGATCGACGCGATGGCCGAGCTCGGTAGCTGGGAGATCGTCGAACGGGTGCCGATCGAAGCACCGATCGACGTGGACGCGTTCCTCGATCTGGTCGAGCGTGACCCGAAGCGGGTACCGAAGGCCGCCAGCCTCGGGCTCGGCTACGTGGTCAAGATGCACCAGGTGTGGATCCCGACCGGGTTGTCGCTCGGTGACCTCGTGTACTCACTGCCGCTCGCGCCGGGCGAGCAGCAGCGCATCGCCGTGTCTGACGAGCGCGAGACCTTGAGCGTTCGCGAGCAGGAATCGATGACGGCCTCGGAGGCGCAGCGGTACAACGAGGTGGCCGACAGCTCGACCAACGCGGTGTTCCGTAGTGCCTTCGACGAGTCGGCGGCGGGTGGCAGCAAGATGAAGGTCAACACCGAATCCGGGTCGTTCGGGGGCGGTCTCGGCGTCGGGGCGATCTTCGGGCCGATCGTCGCAGGGCTCGGGATCGGCGGCGGGTACGCAGACTCCACCACCACCGGGTCGACATCGAGTTGGCAGAACGCAAGTCGTGACTACGTGTCGAACGCCTCGCAGGACTTCCACTCGAGTCTGTCCCGGCAGGCATCGGCGCGCCGCGAGGCGAGCAGAGCGAGCGTGCGCCTGGCCACCGCGACCGAACGGCGCGAGGTGGTGACCAAGGTGATCACCAACCACAACCACAACCACGCGCTCACGATGCAGTACTGGCAAGTGCTGCGGCACTTCGGCGTGAGCAGCGTCGTCGACGACATCCAGCTCGTGTGCTTCGTGCCCCTCGAGGTGATTCAGTTCCTGCCGTCTAGCCAGCCGCGGTCACTTCCGACCGGCAACTACAGCCGCAACGTGCTGCTGGCGCGGTATGCGATGCTGCTGCGCTACCACGACGTGCTCCTCTCACGGATCGGCCGGCGGGCGGAGATGCGCCATGGGCTGCGGGTGCTGCAGTCGTTCGCCGGCAACCCGACGATGACGGTCGAGAGCTCGACGGGGAGCGCGCAGGACATCGTCAACGTCACCTTGCGCGGAACGTTCATGCCGTTCGAGGACTTCTACGTCACCGCAGTGTCGACGAGCGGCGCCCGGATCGGCCCGGTGCGGCTCTCGGGTGCGAGCGCGACTGTCCCCACCACGTACGAGACCAGAGCAGCGCTGCTGCAGGGGTTGCGCACGAGGCGATCGAGCTCGTTCGAGACCCGCACCGGGGCGCTCGCGCTCCCCGAGTACATCGCCCGCAGCGACATCGCCCGGCTCGAGTTCAGCCGTTCCTTCTCGCTGTTCTCGTACCGGTTGGCGATGCCTTCCGGGCTGTCGTTCACGGACCTGCTGAGCTGGCTCACGAACCAGGCTGCCATGGACGTGACGCTCAGCCCGGCCGATCTCGAACGGGAGATCGGTGGCCCGATCGTCGTCGACCCGACAGCGACGATCGGTGGCACGATCGATCTGCTCGAGGCCTACAACGGCCCGGGTGGTACCGAGACGATGGGCGCGGTGCTTCCGGTGGCCGCGCGGCGGCTTGCCCCGGAGCTCTCGTTCGCCGACGTCCTTCGGATCGAAGCGGTGCTGCAGCACGTCGTGCAGAACACCGTCGAGTTCTCCAAGGAGGTGTGGCAGTCGCTGACGCCCGAGGAGCGGGCGATCATGCTCGAGTCGTTCACGATCGGCGTGCCCACAGGCGGGATCCCCGACGCCAGCGACGAGGTGCCGTTGTTGAACTGTGTGGCCAACACCGTGATCGGGTACTTCGGGAACGCGGCGATCATGCCGTTCTTCATCCCTGCGCCGCTCGCCGGCAAGCTCGGCAAGACGTCGCGCGATGTGCAAGAAGCGCTGCTGCGCTTTCACCGCCAGGCCTACGCGCCTGCGCAGTCGTCGATCACGCTGCCGGCCCGCGGCGTGCTCGGGGAGGCGGTTCTCGGCCATTGCGAGTCGAGCGAGAAGATCGACCTGACGAGGTTCTGGAACTGGCAGGACTCGCCGCCAGACGAGGCAACCGACCTGGCGTCGCTGGCGGGCCTGTTCGGGGGCGGCAACCAGCTCGTCGGTCCGGCCGGCGCGACGGCGCCGAATGCGTTGCAGACCGGGCCGATGGTGACGATCAACCAAGGCCCAGCTGCATTGAGCCCCGCAGATCTGGCGACGGCACTGGTCGCCTCGATGCCGGCAACCAACCTGCCCCAAGACCTCACCGGCATCACCCAGTTGGGAGCGCAGGCCAAGGTGCAGACCGAGACGACGGCCGAGACGTTGAACAAGACGATCGCCGAGGCGAGCGGCTTGGCCAAGAAGGCGATGGACGTGCTGCCGGGCACGGTCGCAGCCAAGAAGGGCACGACCCCGGCGGCCGCTTCCGGGGCGGGTTCCGGGACGGGCACCGGCGGAACCGGCACTGGCACCGGTGGTGCCGGTGGCGTGACGCCGCCACCACTCGACGGCGGAGCGGCTCCGTCGCCATGACATCACGATCCACGAACAGACCGTACGTGAGCAATCCGCGCACGACCAGAACGCACCTGAGTAGATGGGAGCCCGGCCATGGCGGGTGACACAGCCAGTTCCGCAGAGGACCGGGCGATCGATGCCCTCACGAGGATCCTCGACTCTGCCATCTCGCCTGACATGCTCGCCGCACAGCAGGTCATCCTGCGCCGGCTCGCACTCTCGGGCGACCTCTTCCCCTCGCGGATTCCACCGCCGGGGAACATCACCCAGATCGGGGGCTACATCAACCTCATCGCCGACGACCCGGTGCTCACCGCCCAGGTCCTCGCATCGGCGCTCGGCGTGGCCGGCCCCAACCCGTCGCCAGGCTTTGTTCCGGTGTTGCCGCCGCTGTACTTCATCGACAGGCCGAACGACAGGCCGGCGTCGGTGGCCATGTCGACGCCGGTCACGATCGCGGTCCGCAGCGACTTCGCTGTTGCCTTCGGTTCGGCGATCTCGACACTGCACGACCTGGGGTGTTCCCTGCCGGCGCTCGCCGCTGGTCGCCCGTTGCCGCCGCACACGTTGTCGGCGACGATGCCGAGCGACCTGCTGCCGTTCCTCGGTCGCACGCTCGAGCTCTTGCCCACGGCTGCACTGGTCGATCCGACGGGTGATTCGCTTGCCGTCGGCCAGCTGGCCGGCGCCGGGCCGACCACTGTGGTGGCTCTCCAGCTCGACGCGGCAGCGCCGTCGGCGGCGACGGTGATGGCTGCATCGTGGTCGCTGTGGTCGTGCACGAGCGTTGCGTGCACGCAGGCAGCGGTGACCGACAAGTTCGTCGATCTCACACCGACGCTCAACGCGGCCGGTTGGTACACCGCGGCACCGACGCCATCGCCCGTGTCGACCTCGAATCCAGGGTCGTGGGCGCGGTGGACGAACGTCACGGGCCTCGTGGCCGGTTCGACCACCTTCGGCG
>JAYURF010000088.1:0-6015 GCA_043756365.1 Acidimicrobiales bacterium | reverse complement strand
TGATGAAGCGGGAGATGTCGCCGATTGGTTCACCGGTGTCGAAATGGGCCAGATCGACTCCGGCGGCGATCAGCTCGGGGAGCCTGTCGATCAGGTCGTCGCCATTGACGTAGGCAATGGTCGGCGCCAGCCCGAGCCGCTGGGCGACCTCGGCGACGGCGGCGGCGCACCCGTCGGGGTCGAGCCCGCCGGCGTTGGAAACAACCTTGATGCCCCGGTCGAGGCACATGCCCATGACGTGCTCCATCTGGGTGACGAAGCTGCGGGCGAAGCCGCCCCCCGGCCGTTTGGCCCGTGTGCGCGACAGGATCAGCATGGTCAGCTCGGCCAGCCAGTCGCCGGTCAGCACATCGATTGCGCCGCCTTCCACCATCTCGCGCGCCGCGCCGAGGCGGTCGCCGTAGAAGCCGGAGCAG
This sequence comes from Acidimicrobiales bacterium, assembly GCA_043756365.1. Taxonomy (GTDB): domain Bacteria; phylum Actinomycetota; class Acidimicrobiia; order Acidimicrobiales; family Ilumatobacteraceae; genus VFMC01. The sequence continues at coordinate 5,599 of JAYURF010000088.1, read as the reverse complement.
TTGGCAATTCGGATCGGATCGGTCATCAAGACACACGCTAGACGCAGCGTTTCCGCGCACATCGTGTCGTCAGCCGGACGAGCGCGATGGCCGTTTCCGCTGCCATGCTCGCGGGATGAAGATCTACGTGGCAGATGATTCCCTGTCGGCGTCACTCGCCGCGGCCGACCTGATTGCCCGGCGCCTCCGCTCGGCGGTGAGCCGTCATGGCCGTGGCTCCGTGGCGTTCAGCGGCGGATCGGCGAGCGGGTCGATGTTCGCCGGATTGGCTGCGTCGAACGTTCCCTGGGAGCAGGTCGATGTCTTCCAGGTGGACGAGCGGGTTGCGCCCGACGGCGACCCGGCCCGCAATCGGTGCCTGCTCGACGCGCTCCCCCTCCCGGCGCAGCAGATCCACGCGATGCCGGTGACGACGGCCGACCACCGCCGTGCGGCAAGCGCGTATGCGGCTGTACTGCCGGTACGCCTCGACGTGGTCCACCTCGGCATCGGCGACGACGGTCACACCGCGTCGTGGCCGCCGGGCGACCCGGTCAGTACGGCGACGCCGGCCAGAACGGTGACGCCGGCCAGCACGGCGACGCCGGGGGCCGGTGCGACCGAGCGCGACGCTGCCGTCGCCATCACCGGGCCGTTCAACGGGTTCGTGCGGATGACGCTCACGCCGTTGCCGGTCAACGAAGCGGTGAGTCGGCTGGTTCTCGTCGTCGGTGCCGCCAAGGCGGACGTGGTCGCCCGGTGGGTGGAGGGCGATCCGTCGCTTCCGGTGCAGTCGGTGCGCCGGACGAACACCACCGTGGTACTCGACCGCGCAGCTGCAGCCCAACTTGGCCCATCTGTGCATGTCGACCCTGTTCGCTAACGTCAGTCCTCGATGGACATCACCACGTCACCTGAGTGGGCGGCGCTCGCCGGCCTACCCCGTCCGGCACCGCTGCGCGAGCTCTTCGCCGCCGATCCTGACCGGGCCGGCGCCTTTACGCTGACCGTCGGCGACCTGCGCGTCGATTGCTCGAAGAACCTGATCGACCACGCAGTTCTTAACGCGCTGTTGGCCGTCGTGGGGGCGAGCACGTTCGAGCAGCGGCGCGAGGCGATGTTCGCCGGCGAAGCGGTCAACGTGACCGAACGGCGGGCTGTGCTGCACACCGCGTTGCGCGCAGCTCGCAACGCGACGGTGTTGCTCGACGGGACCGACGTCGTGCCGCAGGTGCACGAGGTTCTCGACCGGATGGCCGGCTTTGCGAACCGGGTCCGCTCCGGTTCGTGGCACGGCGTTCGCGGCGACGTGATCCGCACCGTCGTCAACATCGGCATCGGTGGCAGCGACCTCGGCCCGGCGATGGCCTATCTGGCAACCCGGTCGTTCGGTCAGGCTGATCTCACGTGCCGGTTCGTCAGCAACGTCGATGGCGCTGACATCACCGACAACCTGGCCGGCCTCGATCCTGAAACCACGCTGTTCGTCGTCAGCTCGAAAACGTTCACCACGATCGAGACGCTTACCAACGCGCGGGCCGCACGCGAGTGGCTCGTCGAATCGCTCGGTGAACACGCCGTGGCGCGCCATTTCGTCGCGGTCAGCACGAACGCTGCCGAGGTCGCCGCGTTCGGCATCGACACCGCCAACATGTTCGGGTTCTGGGACTGGGTCGGCGGCCGCTACTCGGTGGATTCGGCGATCGGGCTGTCGCTGATGATTGCGATCGGCCCCGAGCAGTTCCGGGCGTTCCTCGACGGTTTCCACCTCGTCGATGAGCACCTGCGCGATGTGCCGCTGCGCGAGAACGTGCCGGTCGTGATGGCCGCGATCGGCATCTGGTACACGAACATCCTCGGTGCCGAGACGAAGGCGGTGCTGCCGTACGCCCACGAGCTACGCCGGTTCCCCGCGTACCTGCAACAGCTCGATATGGAGTCCAATGGCAAGAGCGTGCACCTCGATGGAACCGCAGTGACGATGGCCACCGGACCCGTCGTGTGGGGTGAACCCGGCACCAACGGTCAGCACGCTTTCTACCAACTACTCCACCAGGGAACCCGCTTGGTTCCCGTTGATTTCATCGGCTTTGCTCGCGCCAATCACGACCGGCAGGATCAGCACGACCTGTTGATGGCCAACCTGTTCGCCCAGGGCGAAGCGCTCGCGTTCGGCAAGACGGTCGAGGAGGTCCGCGCCGACGGTGTGCCGGAGCATCAACAAGCGCACCGTGTGTTCCCCGGGAACCGGCCGAGTACCACGATCCTCGCCCCGCGGTTGACGCCGTCCGTGCTCGGCCAGTTGATTGCGCTGTACGAGCACATCGTGTTCGTGCAGGGCTGCGTGTGGGATGTCAACAGCTTCGATCAGTGGGGCGTCGAGTTGGGCAAGGCGCTTGCCAACCAGATCACCCCCGAGCTCACTGGCGCCGACGCCGCAACCACCCACGACAGCTCCACCACCTCGATGATCGAGTGGTACCGCGCCAATCGCCAGTGACCAGTCAGATGGTCGAGCAATGCAACTGGACCTTCCGCAACCAGGCTCGCATGAACCTGCTTCTCGATCTCGTCCGGTTGCGCATCAAACGTCACCACCGCCCCTCCGTTGGGCTACGAGCACGACCGGGCAGCAGCCGCCCGGTCAGCCGGAACGACGCAACGTCCTTGCATCACATCCTCCATCAGGGCAACCTGTGCGTGCTGCAGGCCTGGGGCGGGCGTCGAGGGAGAGCAACGAGATGAGACCACTTCGATACTCGGTCAACGTCACGCTCGACGGCTGCTGCCATCACGAGGCAGGGCTCCCCCCGGACGAGGAGTCGATGCGCTACTGGACCGCTGAGATGGAACGAGCCGATGCCCTGCTCTTCGGCCGGGTGACCTACGAGATGATGGAGTCGGCGTGGCGGCAGCCGGCCACGGGCACGTGGCCTGACTGGATGGGTGAGTGGGAGATCCCGTTCGCCGAGACCATCGACCGGGCGAAGAAGTACGTCGTGTCGAGCACGCTGAGCGGAGTCGATTGGAATGCCGAGCTGGTGCGAGGCGACTTGGGGCAAGCGGTTCAGCGGCTCAAGCAGGAGCCAGGCGACGGCGTGTTCGTGGGTGGCGTGACGCTCCCCTTGGCGTTGGCAGATCTGGGACTGATCGACGAGTACGAGTTCCTTGTGCAACCGGTCCTTGCCGGACACGGGCCGACGTTGCTCGCCGGTCTGCGCGAGCGCATCCAGCTCGAGCTCGTGGATCGCCATGAGTTCCGGTCGGGCGCGGTCGCCCTGCGATACCGGCCCACGCGAGTTACCGCTTGACGTGATCTGTCCTGGCACGTTGGCCGCTGCCTCGCGACGGAACGACGGCTCGGGTCGCGTTGCCACGCGCTGGCCGTGCCCCCGAACGCGCGGACATATCGACGTGGGACATCGCCCCGAGGTGCCGGCCGGAGACACAGACCACGCAGCACAGAACGGCGGCGGACTCGACTCGCGCGCAGCACATCGATCGGCGCATCGGGCTCGCCCCCGACCCGGCGGTAGGTGGCACCGGACCACCAGCGATGGAGAGCCGCTGATACGTGGCGGGCATGTGATCGCGCGAGCCGATGCCGTCAATCGCTGTGCTGCGACTGGTCCTTCTCCTTCTGAGATAGCGAGCGCAACACGCAGAACTCGTTGCCCTCTGGGTCGGCCATGACCACCCACGTGACGTCAATTTGCCCGATGTCGATGTGTCGAGCCCCCAGACCCTCCAGTCGTCTGACTTCGGCTTGTTGGTCGTCCGGACGAAGATCGAGGTGAACTCGGTTCTTGGCCGTCTTTTCGCTCTGGGACCGCATCAGGCCCAGCCGACCTCCGGATCCGTCCGTCGCGGCAAGCAGATGTCCCCCTGAGGGTCCGGTCCACACGTGTTCAAAGTTGTCGCCCGCCAGCATGATGGGACCACCCGTCCGTCAGTGTGATGGGACCGGGTCGGGGGTGTCAGCGTCGGTGTGGGGATGATGGTTCGTTGGGGTGGTCGCTGTCAAGGGTGGGTCGTTGGCGTCGCCGGTAGGACTCGCCGTCGATGACGAGTTCGTGGGCGTTGGAGTGGAGCCGGTCGATCGCTGATTGGGCGAGGAGCGGGTCGGCCATCTGGGCGAGCATCTCGCCTGGGTCCCTGTTCGAGGTGAGGATCGTCGAGGCGCGCCGGTGGCGTTCGACGATGATCTCGTAGACCTCGGCTGTGTCGATGGTGTCCATCGCCCGGAGCGCGAAGTCATCGATGATGAGCACGTCAACGCGGAGCAGTTTGCGGACTTCGCTGTCGTGGCTGTTGTCGAGCCGGGTCGCTTTCAATCGCTTGAGGAGGGTGTCGGCGCGTTCGAAGTGGACGCTGCGCCCACGGCGCACAGCGATGTGTCCAAGCGCGGTGGCGAGGAACGTTTTGCCGACTCCAACGGGGCCGAGGATCACGACGTCGTTGGGTGCGTCAACGAAGCGGAGTGAGCAGAGCTCGTTGAAGATGGTGCGGTCGTAGGTGATCTGCGCGGTGTCGTCCCATCGGTCGAGCAGCATGGCCGGGTCGAGGCTGGCGGTCTTGGCGCGTAGCACGGCCGACTGGGTGTCTCGGCGGGTGACCTCGTCGGCGAGGAGCACTTCGAGGAACTCGTGATGAGTCAACTTCTGCTGGTGCGCGAGCGTCAAGCGTTCGGGCAGAGTGTCAAGGCACCGGCCGAGCTTCACTCGTCGCAACAGGGCCTTCAGGTCGGACGTGACGGTCAGCTGCGGGCTCATGCTGTTCTCCGGGCTTTCGCCGCGGATGTCTTGAACTCGCCCGGGTCGCGAGCGAATCGTGTCGTCGCCGGCGGCGACGGCGGTTCGTCGGGTTGGTCGGCTTCGGTGGCTCGGTCGAGCATCCGTCCGATCAACGCCACACTGATCGCCTCGGCGTCCAGGGCTCGCTGGTAGGCGGCTTCGACCTTGTCCGGACCCCACTTCTTGACCAGTCCGAGCAGCGCGTAGACCTGGCGCATCTTCGTCCACGGCAACGGCGTGTCCAACACCGCAGCCGCATAGTCGCCGATCGCGGGACCATGCGACGCAGCCATTCGCTGCAGGTGGGCGATGTCGCGCAACGCGTAGGTGGTGCGCTCGGATGGCAGATCAGCCGGGTCGGTCGAACGATGACCGGGCTGCTGACGCGGGTGGACCTTGACCAGCTGCGAGCGGTGGAAGACCCGTACCAGGCGGCGGTCAGCGCGGACCTGGACGCGGACGCCGAGCAGGTTCCCCGGAATCGAGTAGAGCGCCTTGGCGATCTCGATGTGATGATCCCGATGCACCCGACACGTCGCGTAGATCGGGACGTCATAGGGCTCGGTCGGAGCCGGCAACAGCAACGACTGCTCCTCGATGCGGAAGTGTTCGAGCGGTCGGCACTGGGTCGTGCCATGGACCCGCATCCCGGCCCGCCCCGAGCACCACGCGGTGGCCTTGGTCTGCGCGTCGGTGAGGTCGATGAACGTCTCACCGTTCCAGAACGATGACCGCACGAACTGCACCATCCGCTCGACCCTCGGCTTGTCCGTCGGTGTCGCCACCCGGGCCGGGTCGATCACGAACCCGCGTGACTGCGCGTACTC
>JAYURF010000087.1:0-2208 GCA_043756365.1 Acidimicrobiales bacterium | reverse complement strand
GCGAGGCAAACACAGTGAACAGCCGCCGCGGATGGGAGACTCCGCTCGACGCGTCCCTGTATGCAAACAGCGTCTCGCGGGCAACCTTCGACGCGATGCAATCGGCCATCACCGCGTCGTTGCCCAGCTTTCGGTCGTGGATGCGCACCAAGGCCACGCTCCATCATGCCCTCGACCATCCCGGCGACCATCCCGGCGACCATCCCGGCGACATCGATCACGGTGACGCCTTGGCGTGGCGTGATCTGTTCGCGCCGGTCCCAGTGGCCGATGGGCGGGTCAGTTGGACGGAGGGGGTCGGCCTGGTGCGCAACGCATTCGCCACGTATTCCGCTCCCCTCGCCGGTCTCGTCGACCGCGCCATCGACGAACGATGGATCGATGCGGGGGCCCGTGATGGCAAGGTCGGTGGGGCGTTCTGCATGCCGTTCGTCGACGATCGTTCGCTGGTGCTGCTGAACTGGAGCGGATCAGTCGACAGCGCGCAGACCACCGCCCACGAACTTGGCCACGCGTACCACAACACCCAACTGGCACAGCGCACGCCGCTGCAGAAGCGGCTGCCGATGGCACTTGCCGAGACCGCGAGCATCTTCTGTGAAACCCTTGTGGTGGAGGCCGGATTGGCGCACCTCGATGGCGCCGAACGACTCGCGCTGCTCGACGTCGACCTCATCGGCTCGACGCAGGTGGTCGTCGATATCCGTTCGCGGTTGCTGTTCGAGACCGAGGTGTTCGCCCGCCGCCAGAAGCGGACCCTGGGGATCAGCGAGCTGAACGAGATGATGCGCGAGGCCCAGGTGGAGGCCTACGGCGACGGTCTCGATCACGACACGTGTCACCCGTACATGTGGATCGTCAAACCTCATTACTACAGCAGCCACTTCTACAACTGGCCCTACACATACGGGTTGTTGTTCGGTCTCGGGTTGTTCAGCGAGTACCGCAGCGATCCCGAACGGTTCCGCTCCAGCTACGACGACCTGCTGTCGCGGGCCGGAATGAACACGGCCGAGGAGCTTGGCGCCCGGTTCGGTTTCGATGTCACTGACGAGGCGTTCTGGCACGCCAGCTTGCAGGTGATCGCCGACCGCGTTGCCCAGTACAGCCAGCTCGCCGAGTCGACTGTCGAGGCGGCCGTCGAGGCTCGCGCGGGATCGACCACGGCCGGTCCCGGTGCCCGCCAGCACGGATGAGCAGCCGGTATCACTGCACGCGGGCGGATCTCGCCGAGGCGCTCGGCGGTGAGCCGCGGTACCGGGTCGACCAGGTGTGGCGCGGTTGGTACGAACAACTCGCCACCACCGACGAGCTCACCTCGTTGCCGAAGTCGCTGCGCAGTAAGCTCGACAGGGTTGCACCGCTCGCGCTCAGCGAGGAGGTGCGCCGAGTCAGCCACGATGGCGACACGGTGAAGTACCTCTGGCGCCTCGATGATGGAAGCCACATCGAAACGGTGCTGATGCTGTACCCCGACCGGGTTACAGTGTGTGTGAGCAGCCAGGCCGGTTGCGCAATGGGGTGTGGGTTCTGCGCCACCGGCCAGGCCGGCTTCACCCGCCACCTCACCGTCGGCGAGATCGTCGAGCAGGTGGTCAGAGCATCACGCGAGGCCAAAGACATGAGCCGCCGCCTGGCCAACGTGGTGTTCATGGGAATGGGCGAACCGTTGGCAAACGAAGCCGCGGTATGGGGCGCGGTGGAGCGCATCCACGGCGACCTCGGACTGTCGGCGCGGCATCTCACCATCTCCACAATCGGCATCGTGCCCGGCATCCGCGCCCTCACCGAACGTCCCCTTCCGGTCAACCTGGCTGTCTCGCTGCACTCCGCCAACGATGCCGACCGGTCGCGCCTGATCCCGATGAACAAGCGCTACCCGCTCGATGCGTTGATGAGCGCCTGCTCCGACTACCTGCGGGTGAAGGGCCGCAGGATCAGCTTCGAATGGGCGCTGATCGAGGGCGTCAACGACCGCACCAGCGATGCCGACGAGCTGGCCGCGCTGTGTCGCCGGTTAAGCCTCCCCGCGCATGTCAACCTCATTCCCCTCAACCCGACGCCCGGCTGGCCGACCAAGGGCAGCAGTCCCGCCCGCGTCAAGGAGTTCCGCCAGCTCCTCGACGATCGCCGGGTCAACGCTACGGTGCGCCGCAATCGTGGCACCGACATCGAAGCCGCCTGCGGCCAGCTGGCGGCAGGCCAAGC
>JAYURF010000086.1:0-2215 GCA_043756365.1 Acidimicrobiales bacterium | reverse complement strand
ACACGGTGATGCACTCGCGCGACGGCACTCCCGAGCGGGCGATCGCGTCGTGCATCCTCGCCGACGGTCGCCGCGCGTGGGGCAGCTCCACCGACGCGTCGGTGGCCGCCGCCATGTGCGAAGGCGAATGGGTAGGCCGCGCGGTAGCCCTCGATCCCGAAGGCACCCTGCACCCGGCCTAGCCCCCACACAAAGATCTGGGCAGGATTCTTCCCGGTTCCCGGGAAGAATCCTGCCCAGAACATCTACGTTCGGGGGATGACCTCAATCATCCTCGACTGCGACCCGGGGCACGACGACGCGATTGCGATGGTCATCGCGGCGCGGCACACGAACCTGTTGGGGATCACCACGGTGGCTGGCAACGCGCCATTGTCCAGCACCACCCGCAACGCGATCATCGTCCGCGACCTGCTCGGCATCGACGTGCCCGTGCACTCGGGTGCGGAGCGGCCGCTGGTTGCCGAACCAAAGCACGCCGACTACGTGCACGGTGTGAGCGGGCTGGACGGTGCCGACCTGCCGGAACCCTCGGGCCTGCCAGCGAGCACCGATGCGGTCGGGTTCATCATCGACACCTGCCGGGCGAACGAGGGAACGTGGCTGGTGCCGACCGGCCCGCTCACCAACATCGCCCTGGCGTTGCGCGTCGCGCCAGATCTGGCGCGACGGATCGCCGGCATCTCGCTGATGGGCGGCGGCACGTTCGGCAACCGGTCAGCAGTCGCCGAGTTCAACATCTGGGCCGATCCCGAAGCCGCCGCAGCCGTGTTCGCCTATGGCGGTCCGCTGCTGATGTGCGGCCTCGATGTGACGCATCAGTTCCAGACGACACCGGAGCGCATCGAGCGGGTGCGCGCCCTCCCGGGACGGCTCGCGGCGATCCTGGCCGACCTGTTCGTGTTCTTCAGCGGCACCTACATCGCCCGCCACGATTCCTTCACCGGGGCGGTCGTGCACGATCCGCTCGCCGTTCTCGCGCTCACCCACCCCCACCTTCTGCACGGCGTCGACATGCACGTCGCGATCGAGACGGCGGGCAGCCTGACGCGGGGGATGACCGTCATCGACCAGCGTCACCTTCGCGAACGCCTCGCCCCCAACTGCACCGTCTTCACGACCGTCGACGCCGAGGCCGGATTCGGCATCGTCACCGAGGCGATCGGCCACTTCTCGGCCTGATCGCCCGCACCCACGTCACGTCCCGACGCAGCTCACGGATGCCGGCGTTGGTACCGCGGCTCATAGCGGCGATGCTGTGAGCCCGCTCGGGCGAGACACGACAAGCGATTGAAGGATTTCGGTGGCGAACAAGCAGTCAACCAAACCGGCACGATTCGAGCCGATGCAGTACTGGCGGAAGTTGTGCTGGGTGACCCCGCGCATCGTGCTCAGCGGTGATCTGCCCGAGGGCGCGGCCAAGGGCAGGGGGCTCGAGCAGTGGATGGCGGCCGGGGTCACACACATTGTCGACACCCGGCTCGAACACAGCGACAAGAAGTTCGTGGCCGCCCATGCCCCCGACGTCGGCTACACGTGGGTCGGCGTCGACGACCACGGTGGCCAGCAGCCCGACAGTTGGTTCGCCGAAGGTGTCGCCGCGGCGAGCACCGCGCTGGCCGAGCCTGATGGCAAGGTGATGATCCACTGCCACATGGGCGTGAATCGTGGCCCATCGATGGGTTTCGCAGCGATGCTGGCCACCGGCTACGACCCGCTGACCGCCCTCGACACCATCCGCGAATGCCGGCCGATCGCCGCGATGATGTACGCCCCCGACGCCGTGGCGTGGTTCCATCGCTCGCGTGGTTCGGATGCTTGGGTGGCCGAGGACCAGACCCGCGCCGTGAGCGACTGGATGGATTCCAACCCGATCGACACCGATTGGATCAGCAGCCGCCTCTGGCACAAGGGCGGCTGAACGGCTCGGCGCCGTCTGACAGCCGTGCAGCCGCGGACGCGCGCTCTACAGTCGGCCGATGCGTGCAGCCGTGATGCGAGATTGGCAACTGCGAGTCGACGACGTCCCCGACCCCACACCGGGCCCCGGCCAGGTGCTCACCAAGGTGCTGGCGTGTGGGATCTGCGGGAGCGATCTACACCTGTTGCTGCATGGTGAGCAGGCCCGGGAGCTGAGCGCCGAGATGGCCGACGATCGACCGCCCGACCCGATGGCACCGATCATGTTCGAATCGAACCGCGACACGGTGATGGG
>JAYURF010000085.1:0-6059 GCA_043756365.1 Acidimicrobiales bacterium | reverse complement strand
GTTTCCGCAGAGGAAACAAGAACTCCTTGCGCTGAAACCGATCCCGCGAGAGACTGTTGCCAGCTCGGGAGTCTCTCGGGCAGAACCATGGGGGTGGTTGCATGAGTGACGAAACGTCGTCGTTCGGGACCGGACTTGTCTCGAACTCGGGCCAACTGGCCAAGGACACCAATTGGTGGGGAGCGTTCGTGATCGGCCTCTCCGGCACGATCCTTGTCGTCGGCCTCGTCGGCTACGCCACCGTTGCAATGGGAGGCTTCTCGATACCGATGTTCTTCGTGCTGACGGGGATCGGTGTGTTCTTGTGCTTCTGCCTGGCCGAACTTGCGGCGGCGATGCCCGACCGGGCCGGAGGTTTGCCGAGCTACGCGTTCGAGACCTTCAAGCCGATGGGCGACGGAGCCGCCCGGCACATTGGTGGACTGAGTTCGTGGGGGTACTGGCTCGGCTGGTTCACGGTCGCGCCGATCAATGCGATCATCGCCGGTGCGTACATCGCCTCGCTGCTCGATCTGCCCGCGGGCAAGGTGTTCGATCCGTTCGGGCCATCGTTCGGCCTACCGATCACGTCGACGGGTTTCCTGCTGGCAGCGCTGATCTTGGTGGTGATGTTCGTCCCGTGCTACCTGGGCATCCGCCTCGGGGCGCGATTCGCCACCGTCTTGGGAGTCGCCTCCATCGTGCCGCTGGTGCTGCTCGTGCTGCTGCCGTTCTTGAAGCCGTCGACGCTCGACTTCGGCCGTTTGGACGGGTTCGGGATGAACCCCGCCGAGGCGTACGCAGGAACCGAGTTGAGCTTGCAGTTCATCATGGGCTGGGCGTTCATCTTCACGTGGTCGGTGTTGGCGATGGAAGCGGCTGCGTGCTACATCGGAGAGTGCCGTGAGCCGGCCCGTGACGCGAAGATCGCCATGACTGCGGAGGGGCTGTTCGGTTTCTTCGTCTACCTCGCCGTGCCGATCATGGTGATCGCGGTGCTCGGTGTCGAGGGTCTCAGCGGGGACGGCTTCCTCGGAGACGCCCAGATTCTGTTCGGCCGGTACACCACCGCATTGTTCGGCAACAGCGCCTTCTGGGAATGGTTCGTCGGTTTGATGCTGGTGATCGCGCTGTTGCTGTCGGTGCTCAACGCGGTGATGGGCTGCGCCCGGGGGCTGTACCAGAACTCCCACGACGGGATCCTCCCGCGGCTGTTCGGTCACACCAACACCCATGGCGTTCCCGACTACGCGATGTTCTTCAACCTCGCCGCTTCGATGGTGCTGTTGCTGGTTGGCTCGCCCCTGGAGATCTACGTGTTCTCCAACATGGGGTATCTGTTCGCTGCCGCAGTGTCGCTGATCGGCTACTGGATCTACGCGACCAAGCGCGCGGATGCGCCGCGGCCGGTACGAATGCCGAAGTGGATGGCCCCTGTGGCGCTGGTGCTCGGTATCGGATTGTTGTTCACCTGGGCCTTCGGTGGCTACTACGCGGCCGACTACGCGGTCGGTGCTGACAAGCGGTGGCTGTTCTGGTTCGGCCTCGGTTTGCTGGCGCTCTACTTCCCGCTGTACGCGTGGCGGCGGATGGAAGACCGCCGGGTCGGCGGCACTGCCTACACGGTGACACCATCGCGCGTCTAGCCGAATGATCTTTCGCCGCAACAAGCAGCGGTGGGATCCACAACCCACGCAACCGGCGGGGGTCGTGGTGGCCTCGGATGGAACCCGTGAGATCAGCACGAGGGCGGTCGCCCGAGCGGCCGCCCTCGCCGCGGAACTGAGCTGCCCGGCCACCGTGGTCATCGTTGCCCGTATCCACGGTACGCAGTTCGGTTTGCCGCACCCCGGCCTCATGCCGAGCAAGCAGGAGTTGCTCGCCCGTGTGGGTTGGGTCGAACATGCGGTATCGACGCTCAAACGCAGTGGCGTCGACGCCGACGGCCAGGTGGCGTCGACTCGCCATGCGGTCAAGTCGATCGCCAAGATTGCCAGGGTGCGGGGGGCGAGCGTTGTGGTCATTGACGCCGCCGCCACGACGGGTGTGCGCAAATTGATCGAGGGTGATCCTGGGTCGGAGCTGCGACGGCGATTCAAGCGATCAAAGGATCCGATCACCGTCGAGATCGTGCCAACGGCGGTGCCTTCACGAGGGGTTCGGTAGCTTCGGCGGTCGTGCCGTCCCGACATCTCATCCGACCACTGATCACGACGGTGCTCGTTGCCACGACCGGGGTGCTCCCGGTCTTCCTCGCCGGCGCTGTCGGCGTGCAACTCCGCGGCGAGTTGCACTTCGGCGAAGCTGGCCTCGGTCGGGCGTTGTCGGTGGCGTTCCTCGTTGCGGCTCTGTTCTCCGTACTGGCCGGGCCTGTTCAACCTGGCTATCGCCCAGGCAAACCCGAGCGCCGCGGCGGCCAGCGGTGTCACCCAGACCGGCACCTACCTCGGCGTTGCCATCGGCCCATTCCTGTTTGGCCTACTCGCCGAGGGTCCCGGCTACCGCGCCGCGTGGCTACTCGCCGCGATCGCAGCGTTGATCGGCGCGTCGTTCGTGTGGTTGGGCAGCAGATCGGTCCGAGCTGTCCCGGCGCCGGTCAACGTAACTTCGGGTCAGAACAGTGTGAGGTAGCGCTCGACCTCGTCGTCGGACACCTGCGCGTGCCACTGGCGGAACTCCTCGGCTTTCACCTTGGCCATGTAGTCGCTGTAGAATTCCGTGCCGGTGTGGCCGAGCGCCTGGTGCATCACCGGGTTGCCGGCCAACAACTCGGCGGCGTGGAGCAGCGTCGGCGGCATCGCCTGAATACCCTTGGCCGCCACTTGGTCCGGATCCATTTCGTGGAGGTTGTCGAGGTTCGGCTTGCCGGGATCGAGCTTGCGGTCGACACCGTCGAGGCCGGCGGCGAGCACCGCACTGAACGCGAGGTACGGGTTCGCTGCGCCGTCGACGGAGCGCACCTCCAGCCGGTTGCCCTCCGAGACGCGCATCATCTGGGTCCGGTTGTTGCCGCCGTAAGCGACGTACGCCGGTGCCCACGTGGCCCCCGAGTTGGGCGCAGCCACGCCCATGCGCTTGTAGCTGTTGACGATCGGGTTGGTGATCGCCGACATCGGCCGGGCATGCTCCAACACGCCCGCGCAGAACTGGTAGCCGAGTGGGGTAAGCCCCAGCCCGTACTTGTCGCGGCCCTTCCCGCCAAGCTCGAACAGGTTCCTCCCACCGTCACCCGACCACAGCGAGGTGTTCATGTGCAACCCGTTGCCGGTGAGCCGAGTGAACGGCTTGGGCATGAACGTGGCCGCCATGCCGAGGCTGTGGGCGACGGTGTGGACCATGTAGCGGAAGAAGATCAGCCGGTCGGCGGTGGTGAGCGCCTCGGCGTAGGCGAAGTTCTGCTCGAACTGACCGTTGCCGTCCTCGTGGTCGTTCGCGTAGTTCTCGTAGCCGAGCCGGTTCATGTACCGCGAGATCGTCGTGAGGTAGTCGTACATCCGCGTCAGACCCTTGGCGTCGTAGCACGGCACGTCCTGGGTGTCGAGCTCGTCGGCGAGGCCGATCCCGCCGCCGGGCGTGCGCCGGACGAGGTGGTACTCGGCTTCCACACCGACCATCAGCTGCATGCTCCGCTCGTCGCGCAGCCGGTCGAGGGCGCGGCGCAGGATGACCCGCGGCGTGTACGGCCACAGCTCGCCCTCGACGGTGATGTCGCACATCACCACCGCAACCCCCTCGCGCCACGGCACCTTGAAGTAGCTGTGCGGGTCGGGCGCAGCGATCATGTCCGGCGACGCCGGGGTCTGGCCCATCGGTCCCACGGCGAACCCGGCGAAACCGGCACCTTCGCAGACCACGTCCATGGCCGACACCGGGATCAGCTTCGCGCACGGACGGCCGTGCATGTCGACGAACATCGTCATGAAGAACTCGAGTCCGTCCTCGGCGGCCTTGGCCTCCAAGATCTCGCGGGTCTCACTCATCGGTTCCCCCTTTGTCGTACGCGGCGTGCGGCAGCGCTTTCCCCTCGGGCGATGGTAGCGGAAACCGGGAACCGGTGTTTCACAGCAGTAGTCGTCGGCCTACTATGATGAAACACCGGCTTGGCGGAGGCGACATGCACCTCGGCCACGAGGAGGCCGGGCAGGAGGACCGGGATGTGTGGAATCGTTGGAGTGCACCTACTCGACGCCGAGCTCGAACCGCGCCTCGGTGAGCTGCTGGCGGCGATGCTGATCCAAATGACCGACCGCGGCCCCGACTCGTCGGGAGTGGCGATCTACGGCGATGTGGTCGCCGAGGGGCTGGTCAAGTACTCGTGCCGGGCCACGGGCAACGACGTGGACTGGGGCCAGTTGGCGAACTCGTTCAACGCGACCTACGTCGCCCACGGTGATGGAGCCGTGCTGATCGGACGCAGCGGCCTTCGCGGCGCCCTCGAAGCCGTCGGGGTGCGCGTGGTGTCAACGGGGCGTGCGGTCGAGGTCTTCAAAGAGGTCGGCTTGCCGGCCGAGGTGGTCGAGCGGTTCGATGTTGCCTCCAGGGCTGGGTATCAGGGTGTCGGCCACACCCGCTTGGCCACCGAATCGGCAATCACCACCGACGGATCGCACCCGTTTTCCACCCACGACGACCTGTGCGTCGTGCACAACGGCAGCTTCTCCAACTACTTCAGCGTCAAGCGCGACCTCGAGGCGATGGGCGAGACGTTCCTCACGCACAACGACACCGAAGTTGCTGCGCGCCTGATCGGCTACGAGATGAACCACGGACGCGATCTCGGCGATGCGTTGCAGGTGCTGCAGAAGCAACTGGACGGCTTCTACACGCTGCTGTGCGCCACCGAAGATCAGTTCGCCATCGTGCGTGACGCGGTGTCGTGCAAGCCGGCCGTCGTCGCCATCCATGACCGGTACGTGGCCATGGCCTCGGAGTACCGGGCGCTCACCGAGCTTCCCGGCATCGACGATGCCCGAGTGTTCGAGCCGACCCCAACCGAGATCTACGTCTGGAGCCGTTGATGGCGAACGCCGCCACCCAGGCAACATCCCAGGCAACATCGGTGTTCGATTGCGAGGAGCTGTCGGTACGCCAGATCAACATCGAACTGCGCGCCCTCGAACCCGGCTCGCGTGTGCAGATCATCAATCCACGGGGCCGCCACAACCTGGCCGTTGGTCTGGTCGAGCACCTCGACATCACGTTCGCAGGCAGCGTCGGCCACTACATCGGTGGCCTGTGCGACGGGGTCGACATCCGCGTCCAGGGTTTTTGTGGCTGGGCGGTCGGTGAGAACCTGATGAACGGCACGATCCGCGTCACCGGCAACGCCAGTGAACGGGCCGGCGCGACGGCGCACGGCGGCACCCTCGTGATTGAAGGTGACGCCTCCACCCGCGCCGGGATCTCGTTGAAGGGCGGCACCATCGCGGTGGCCGGCGATGTCGGTGACTTCTCGATGTTCATGGCTCAGGCCGGCGTCTTGCTGATCGGCGGTGACGCCGGCGAGGCGCTCGGTGATTCGCTGTACGAAGCGGTGATCTACGTGGCCGGATCGGTGAAGAGCCTCGGCAGCGACGCCCGCTACGAGGATCTCGCCGCCGACGATGTGGCGACGGTGTCGGCGTTGTGCGAGAGCGCCGGCTTCGATCACATCGTGGCGGGCAACGTCAAGCGGATCGCATCGGCGAAGCAGCTCTACAACTTCGATGCATTGAAAGCGCAGAAGTACTGATGCCCAACGACGGCACTCCCGTGAACGCCCCGGTTTCGCGGCACCTGCCCCTGCGCGAGAGCTACACGTTCCCGCCATCGGTCATCGACCAGATCCACGGCATGGCCGAGGAGGGCCGCTACGAGATCCGCGGCTGGGGCGCGAAGCGCAAGCTACCCACCTTCGACGATCTCGTGTTCATCACCGCCTCGGCGTCGCGGTACCCGATGGAGGGCTATCGCGAGGCCTGCTCCACCACCACCGTGGTCGGTTCGCGCTACGCCTCGAAACCGCTCGAGCTGAAGATCCCGATCACCATCGCGGGGATGAGCTTCGGTGCGCTTTCCGGGCATGCCAAGGAAGCGCTGGG
>JAYURF010000084.1:0-2225 GCA_043756365.1 Acidimicrobiales bacterium | reverse complement strand
GAGGCAGTCCCAGCGACGAGGCCCAAGCCGATGAACACCGTCCCGGCCACCCAGCGGCGCACGATGGGCAGGGTTCGGCCGCGCAGCAAGACCTCGCGCAAGCTGCTCGCGAGCAGTGAGTAGGCGCTGTCGGTGACGCAGCCGATGGCGACGAACACCAATCCGAGCACCAGCGCCTGCATGGCGGCGCCGCCATCGTCGGGATGAATGAACTGCGGCAGGAACGACAGGAAGAACAGGGCCACCTTGGGATTCAAGATGTTGACCACGACCCCCTGGGCAAAGGCGCGCCGGGGGCTGGTGGTTGCCCGGTCGGTGGCCAGCGGCGGAGTGGGTCGCGCCAGCGTACGGATGCCCACCACGATGAGATAGGTCGCCCCGAGCCACTTGACGATGGTGAATGCCGCTGCCGATGTGGCCAGCACCGCCGACAACCCTGCGGCCGCGGCGAGGGCGTGCACCAGGTTGCCGAGCTCGAGCCCGGCCACAGCGGCGAGGCCCGCCTGACGACCGTCGCTGACACTGCGATTGAGGATGTAGATGACCGCCGGGCCCGGGATGATCAACAGCAGCACCGCGGCAACCGCGAACGCAGCGATCGTGGAGAGATCAGGCACCGGCCAAGACTACGCGTCAGACGCCGACATCAACAGGGAAATCGGGCGGACCCTCGTCGGCTAGGGCGCGTAGATGCGGTGCGAGTCCGGCGGGGACGAACGTCTCGCCACTGGCCGCGATTTCATCGATGTTCCACCATCGCAGTTCGAACACGTACTCAGCGTTCAGCTGCTCCCACGTATGTGCCGGCTGCGGCTCGAACGACGGCGTGCGCACGAGGTGGATGGTTTCGCGTTGGCCGTCGTATCGGCCGTCGAGGAACGCGACGATGTGCAGGCGTGTCCAGATGTGTGGGCCGATCGTTACGCCGACGAGGCCGGTCTCCTCGCGCAGTTCGCGGTGGAGCGCGTCGACATGCGACTCGCCTGGTTCGACGCCGCCGCCGGGAAGCGCCCACCGGCGGACGTTGCCGGGGAACTCGAAGCGGACAAGCAGCACTCGGTCAAGCGGATCGAGCAGCACGGCTCGCGCCGCCTCGCGGATGCGTCGACCGTTCACAGCCACATCGGGACTCGTGGCGGATCAGGCGTCGTCGAAACTCGCGGTGGCGATGCGCTCGGCGTTGTACACGGGCGCGTCCGCGTCGGTGCGGTACTTGCGCACCACCGCGCCGCGGGAGCCGTGCTGGCCCAACATTGCCCGAGTATTGGTGTAGTTGGGGTGCAGGAAGTGAGCTTCCAGCGATGCTGCGTCACTCCACAGCTCGTACACCACGATCTGCTCGGGTTCAACAGGGTCAGCGGAGAACACGTACGCCAGGCAACCCGGTTCGTCGTCGCGGGTTGCCTTCTGCAACGGCGCAGACGCCACGAGGAAAGCGTCGCGCGATGCCGGGTCGATCGAGATCGTGCCTGAGATGATGATCATGTTCTGTGCTCCTGGGCGTCGCTGTGTGGGTGCGGTTAGTCGGCGGGTTGTTCGTTGAGGCCGTCGTTGAACGCCCGGTATGCCTCGTAGATGGATTTGCAGTCCTCGCACAGGGGCAGCTGCTTCGGGTCGCGGCTCGGCACCCACACGTGCCCGCACAGCGCCTCCAGCGGGGTGCCGTAGATGCGCGCTTCGAGGACCTTGGCTGCAGCGCTCTCTCCCGGATCGGTCTTGACGATGTGGGCCGCTTTCGGTTCACCGGTCTGGAGCACGTGGTCGGTGTCGAGACCGGGGTCGGTGCGTGCCGGCATGGTTTCGATCTGGGTCACGGCCCCCAGTCAATCATCCGCCGCAGTCCCATCAATGCTCGGGCTGAGGCCGGTCACCTCCCCCGACAGGTTCGCCCGGGCGCGCGCCTCACGGTCGTGCATCGGCGGGGTGGAGAAGATGCGCGGCCGGGCGAACATCCCGCACAGGAACGCGCTGCGCCCCACCACCCAGTCGGGTTCGGTGACGTGGGCGTACTCGGTGCGGATCGCGTTGGCGTAGGCGCGGTAGCTGACCGGGTCGCTGCCAAGGATCGCCAGATCGGCGTCGACGAGTACCCGCTCGGCGAGTGACGGCGCAGCTGGTGCGGTACCGCTGCTGGCGGCGGTGCCGTGCGCGGTGGCCGGTTGATGCGCGGTGGCCAGGATCAGTTGCTGCACGGCCGCGCATCTCTGCGCCGCCCAACCGGCTGC
>JAYURF010000083.1:0-2226 GCA_043756365.1 Acidimicrobiales bacterium | reverse complement strand
AGGACCACTCGTGGGGGCCGCGCAACTGGCACGCCAAGATCTACCTGCGGTGGCTCACGTGCTGCCTCGACGACGACAACGGGTTCATGCTCATCCGGTCGGTCGGCCCGACGGCCGAGCGCCGCAGCGGGTTCGTGTTGACCGATGGTGAGTTCCGCGTGGTCGACGGGTTCGACATGGTGAACACCTACGCGGGTGCCCCCGACTACCAGTTGCGGCGCACCGATGTGACCGTGCGGGCAGGCGATGTGACGTGGACCGCCACGGGGGAACCGCAGGGGTACCTGCCGCTGCGTCACCGCCAGACCAGCCCCGCAGGTGTGGAGACGACGCTGCGGATCGTGAAGCAGCCGACCGAGTGGCACCTCGCCGACGGTCGAACCGCGACCGGCCACCTCGAGTACCACGACCTGGTGGAAGACGGGGTGCCCGTGGGGTTGCACGAGTGAGCGAACCGTTGCGCGGGCTCGACGTCGATTCGGTCGGCCGGTGGATGATCGACCGTGTCGCCGGCTGCGTTGGGCCGCTGACGTTTTCGCTGATCGCCGGCGGGCACTCCAACCTCACCTACGGCGCAAGCGATGCTGCGGGCCACGAGTACGTCGTGCGGCGTGGCCCGCTCCGCCACTCGGGCGGAAGAGCACACGACATGCCGCGCGAGTACCGCGTGATTGCGGCACTGGCCGGCACGCCGGTGCCCGTGCCGCAGGCGCTGGCGTTGTGCGATGACGAGACCGTGAACGGTGGGTCGTTCTACGTGATGTCACGCGTCGAGGGAACCGTGGTGGACAACACGGCCGCAGCCGACGCACACCTGCCCGGTGTCGCGGCTCGCCGCCGAGCCGGTGAGCAGATCGTCGACGTGATGGCCGACGTGCACCGGGTCGATATCGACGCGGTCGGCCTCGGCGACGCCGCTAGGCGCGAGGACTTCCTGGCTCGCCAGATCAAGCGCTTCCGCGCGATGTGGCAGCAGAACGCGACCCGCGAGCTGCCCGTGGTCGACTCGCTTGCGGACCGACTGGCCCGGTTGGCACCACCGCAGCGGTACACCGGCATCGTGCACGGCGACTACCGGCTCGGCAACGTGATGGTCGCAGCCGACGGCACGCTTGCGGCAGTGCTCGATTGGGAACTGTGGACGCTCGGCGACGTACTTGCCGACCTCGGCTTCATCCTCAACAACTGGTACGAACCGGACGACCCGACGCCGTTGATCTTCATCGAGCGGCCGCCGACGGTCACCGGCCATTTCGGCTCACGGGCCGACGTGATCGAGCGGTACGCGACGCGCACCGGTTTCGATGTGTCGGCGGTGGACTACTACCGGGGTTTCCAGCATTGGCGGATGGCCGTGCTCGCCGAGGGCGTGAAGAAGCGCTACGAGACCGCGCAGATGGCCAGCGCCGACATCGACATGGTGCACCTCGACCGGCGCGTGATCGACCTGGTCGAGCTGGCCGACCACCACCTGAGCAAGTTCGCCTGACGCGCCGGTCGGTGCCGACCTCCGACCAACCTCATCATCTCTGTCACACCCCTTTGTCATGATCGAGGGGTAGTTCAAATCGGCGATCGGTCCACCGGCGGGTGGGCGGGAAGGAGTGGTGTTGTGACTACGACCATTGGCGACGAGCAACTCGTCGTAGCGGATGCGATGTCCGACGGGGAGGTGGTGGAACGATGCCGGGCGATTGAGTTGCGGCGTCGTGCGGATCTCGCTGAACACATTCAGGTGTTGGCCGTGTTGGAGCGCCGCAAGCTGTACTACAGCGACGGTCACAGGGACTTGGCCGGGTTCGGGAGAGCCGAGTTCGGTTGGGCCGATCGCGACGCGAAAGCCCATCGTGATCTGCAGCGTCTGGGCGTGCAGTGCCCGCAACTGATCGATCAACTCGCCCTCGGTCGGGTCGGCGCCGCGCAGGCGTTCCTATTGGCCCGACTGGCTCGCGCTCCGCGAGTAGGGATGTACGTGATCGAGCAGATCGACGACTTCGTCGAGCACGCGGCACGACTGTCGTTTCTGGCCTTCGAGCAGTACGTGATCGCGTGGAAGTGTCTGATGGACCAAGACGGCCCCGATCCCGAACGCGCTCACCGCGACCGCACCGCATCACTTGCCCAGTCTGGGTTGTTGGGCCGGTTCGCGGTGGAGGGGCCGGCGCTGGACCACGCCCGGCTGAAGGCATTGATGGCTGGTTTCGAGCAGATCGAGTTCGACCGTGA
>JAYURF010000082.1:0-6082 GCA_043756365.1 Acidimicrobiales bacterium | reverse complement strand
CTTCGTCGCCCACCGCACTCTCGTCGGTTCCGCCTACGCCGACCGCGTGGCCGAATGCGCGCTGGCCGAGCGCGAGATCGGCCCGCTACGCCACGCAGCCACGGCCGACGTCGCTGGCATTCGCGACGCAATCATCCGCCGGCGGGCCGAGCACGTGATCGCCGAGAACCAACGAGTCCGCGACTTCGCTGCGGCGATGCGTACCCGCGACCTCGTTGCCGCAGGCGAGTTGATGGTGGCCAGCCATGCGAGCCTGCGCGACCTGTACGAAACCTCCACACCGACGATGGATGCAGCGGTGACCGAGCTCGCGGCGATGCCGGGCGTGTACGGGGCGCGCATGACCGGCGGAGGCTTCGGCGGCTGTGTTGTGGCGATGACCGAGCCCGGCGCGGTCGACCTCGGGCGGTCGCAGCCGGCGTGGGTGGTCCACGCGGTGGACGGTGCCCGGGTGGACTACCGCGGAGATCAGGAAGGACAACCATGAGCAACGCCACGAACTTGGCCGAGGACCTACGTTTCGCGGAGGGGCCTCGTTGGCATGACGGGCGGCTGTGGTTCAGCGACATGTACGACCATGCGGTGAAGTCGGTGGGTCCCGACGGTGATGTCCGGATCGAGGTCGAGATCCCCGGTCAGCCGAGCGGACTCGGCTTCATGCCCGACGGAACGCTGCTGATCGTGTCGATGCTCGACCGCAAGATCGTGCGCTACGACGGTGAGCGCTTGATGCCCCATGCCGATCTCAACAGCGTTGCCACCTGGCACTGCAAC
Organism: Acidimicrobiales bacterium; assembly: GCA_043756365.1. Lineage (GTDB taxonomy): Bacteria > Actinomycetota > Acidimicrobiia > Acidimicrobiales > Ilumatobacteraceae > VFMC01. The sequence continues at coordinate 5,308 of JAYURF010000082.1, read as the reverse complement.
GACATGATCGTCGATCGACAGGGCCGGGCCTACGTGGGCAACTTCGGCTTCGATTTACACACCGCCGAAGCGACCGGTGACTTCTCGGCGAAGTGCCCCGCAGCCCTTGCCCTTGTGTCGGCCGACGGTGAGGTGTCCGTCGCTGCGAGTGGCTTGCTGTTCCCGAACGGAATGGTCATCACGCCCGACGGGGCCACGATTGTCGTCGCCGAATCGATGGGTCGCCGCCTCACCGCGTTCGACGTCGCAGCCGACGCGACACTGGCCAACCGGCGGGTGTGGGCCGATCTCGGCGGCCGCTCCCCCGACGGGATCTGCCTCGACGCGTCAGGCGCAATCTGGGTTGCGAACGCGGGCGCGCCCGAATGTGTGCGCGTCGCCGGAGGCGGCGAGGTGCTCGACGTGATCGACACCGCGCACAACTGCTACGCGTGCATGCTCGGTGGCCCCGCCGGCACCACGTTGTTCATGCTCACAGCCGTTGCCTCACACCCCGACGCCACCACCACATCCCGCGGCGGCCGCATCCTGATCAGCGAGGTCGACTCACCTCACGCAGGGCTGCCCTGATGTCACCCTCCGCCGTTGAGCGCACCCGTCGTGGCGGGTACGAGCGGAGAACCCGACCCGTCGGATTCCGTCGTGCCCGGCGGGATGAGCCCAGGCGGGTCGGGGAACGGAGAAAGATTAACGATCGCATTCGTTGGTAGGTCAACGATGGCGATGTATCTGGCCACGGTGGCTTCCTAGTTCGATCTACTCAAGAACGAGCTCGTCGGAGTTCAGGTCGAGGACGCCTTCCTGATCGGCTCGAAGTACCCGAGGCCTCATCGTCGTTGGCGCACCGAGTGTGATCACCGCCACTGCCCCCGAGCTCCTGCCACCGCACGACCGAATCCCATTGCCCCAGGCACGCTCATCCTGACCACCGTCACCCATCCCCGGCGCAGCGGAGTGAGATCGCCTCACGCAGGGTTGCCCTGATTCGCGTCAGCGCGGCGGGGGTACGCACACCCCACCAGAACAGGTCTTGGCCGTCGATGAGCACCACTCGGGCCGGGGCAACCGCTGCGGCAACTTCGGCGATATGACGGTCGGTGAACGGGTACGGCTCCGATGGCAGCAGTACCAGCTGAGCACCGAGCAGCACGGCCTCCTCGAGCGGGACCGTCGGGTAGGCGGCGTCACCGTCGGCGGGCACCACGTCGATGCCGATCCGGGCCAGCAGGCTCGCCCCGTACGTGCCCCGCCCGATCGCCATCCACGGCCGCCGCCAGATCGGCACGAACGCACGTAGCCGCTCCCCCGCCACCACCCACTGCTGCGCATGATCCTCAGCGGTCGCTGCAGCAGCGTCGCTGACGGCATGCCTGCCGATCGCGAACGACAGGGCGTCGAGCATCGGTGCCACATCGCCAATCGAGGTGACGTGGGTGACGTGCAGCCGGATGCCCGCCGCTTGCAACGCCTCTGCGTCCTCGCGCCGGTTCTCCTCACGGTCGAGCAGCACCAGGTCGGGTGCGAGCGCGACGATCGCGTCGATTTGCGGGTCCTTGGTACCGCCGACATGGGGCAGGTGCGGCTGTTCGCAGAAGCGGGTGCAGGCCACCACATCAGAACCCCATGCCAGCAGAGTTTCGGTGATCGACGGCACCAGGCTGACGAGCCGCATCGGCGGTGCCGCGTCGAACGGATCGTCGAGCGAGGAGCTCAACCGTCGAGCAGCTTGCGCTTCTGCGACTCGAACTCCTCCGGCGACAACGTGCCGCGCTGCATCATCCCTTCGAGGCGTTCCAACTGTTCGGCGACATCGACCTCGGCCGCAGGGGCGGCGCCGGCAGAGTACGCGGCACGTCGCTTCATCACTTCTTCGACCTGGGCGTGGATCAACCGCTGCACCCGGTCAGGATGGCGGATCTCGGAAAAGCGGCTCTGCCCTTCCTCACCACCTGATTCGATCAGCAGGTCGCCGGCGCCGAGGATGCGCTCGAACACGGTTTGGTTGAAGTTGACGTTGTTGACCCGCTCGAGGGGGATCTCGATGCCGCTCTTGCCGATGACACCGGTACGGAAGATCAGTCGGTGCGATGTGATCACGAAGTACGTGGTCGACCACTTCAGGTACCGGCTGACGAACCACACCGCAGCGATCACGATCACTGCGATGGCGATGAACGTCAGCGCAGTGCGGACGTCGCCGGTGTCCAGGGTGAGCACGAACACGCCAAGGATCAATGCCCCCACGAACGCAGCCGCCGGACCGGCGAACGCCCACCAGTGCGGGTGCATGTCGAGGGCGATGGTCTCGTTCGGATTGAGGTTCTTCTGGGAGAACGGCATGCGCCGAACTGTAGTCGTATCGTGTCGAGATGGAGCAGGACACCGAGCCGCAGCACCTGCTCCGCGGGCTTGATGCCGAACAGCGCCTTGCGGTCTCCACCGATGCCGGTCCGCTGGTCATCGTTGCCGGCGCCGGATCGGGCAAGACAACCGTGCTGACCCGCCGCATCGCCCACCGCATCGCCGTCGAGACTGCCGACGCACGGCATGTGCTGGCCCTCACGTTCACCCGCGACGCTGCCGGCGAACTTCGTCGCAGGCTGCGCCGGCTGGACATCCGCGAGCCGATTGAATCGGGCACGTTCCACGCGGTGGCACTCCGCCTGCTCCGCGACCGAGCGCTCACCATCGGCGCTACTCCGCCCGTGCTCGCGCCCGATCGGGCGCGTCTCATTCGCGAGGTGCTGACCGAGACACGGGTTCGCTGCGAGGTTGGGGCTGCGATCGCCGACGTCGACTGGGCTCGCGCCCGGCTCGTCGGCCCACGCGAGTACACCGAAGCAAACCGGCGGGCCCGCCGGCGGAACACTTTGAACGCCGACGCATTCGAGGCGGTGATGAACCGCTACGAGCAGATCAAGCGACGCCGACGCGTGGTCGACTTCGATGACCTGCTACAGGGCGTGCTCGATCAGATGGCGAGCGACCCCACCTTCACCGACATCGTCCGCTGGCGGTTCCGCCACCTGTTCGTCGACGAGGCCCAGGACCTCAACCCGTTGCAGTTCGCCCTGCTCGAACACATACGCGGCGGCCGTCCCGACATCTGCCTCGTCGGCGACCACCGCCAAGCGGTGTACGGCTGGAACGGGGCCGACCCATCGATGCTGCTCGAAGCAGAGCAGCGCTTCCCCGGCGTCACCATCGTGCACCTCGTGGGCAACTACCGCTGCTCGCCCCAGATCGTCGCCGGGGCGGCGGCCGCGCTGGTACCGGCCGACATCATCGACGACGGTATCTCCCGCCGCCCCGACGGCCGCCCGCCGAGCTTCATCGACTGCCTCGACGAACATGACGAGGCCGACCACGTCACACAGCTCGTGCGCGGGCTGAGTCACCGCCACGGCTACGACCACATCGCCGTTTTGGCGCGCACCAACGACCAGCTTGTGGTGTTGTCGCGGGCCATGAACAAAGCTGGGATTCCGACCAGACGCGCAGTCGGAGCATCGCCGTTGGAACGGGCGATCAGCGAGGCGGCACGGGTCACCAATCGGGAGCGGCTGGCGGCGTGGGCGGAGGCCGTGTGGGACGCCGAGTCCGTTGATCCGATGCGATCTCGCGTCGCCGAGGAGGTCGACCGATTCCTCACCAGCGGCGAGCAGGGCAGTTTCCGCGGCTGGGTCGAGGCCCGGCAACCATTCGACGACCTGGAACCCGACAATGAATCAGGCGCCGTGGCCGTGCTCACGTTCCATGCAGCCAAGGGCCGTGAATGGCCTGCGGTGGTGGTGACCGGGGTCGAGGTCGGCCTGGTCCCCCACGGTTCGGCGAGCGGACTCGCGCAGCGGGCCGAGGAAGCGCGTCTGCTGTACGTGGCGCTCACGCGTGCCAGTGACGACCTTGTGGTCACCGCCGCCCGCACCCGGAACGGGTCGACCACCGGGCCGAGCCCATGGCTGCAGGACATACGCGACGCCTGCCCCGCCGAAGCGTTCAACGGCCCTCCCCCGCCGCCCGACGGTCGGCCCCGCCAGCCGCGCCCGACCGATCCGATGGACGAGCTACGCAACTGGCGGACGACCGTGGCCAGGGCCGGTTCGGTCGCCGATGTCGCAGTGTGTCCCGACCGGGTGCTGCGCGCGCTCCTGACCCGACGGCCGACGAACGTTGCTGAGCTGGCCATGCGGCTGGGCATGACGGTCACTGCGACGGAGCGCCTGGCACCGCAGCTGTTCAGCCTTCTCGATCGACTCGATGCTGCTTCAACGATGCGAACACGGCCGGCTTGACCGAGATGAACAGCCCTTCGGCCTCGGCGCACAAACGGTCGCCGTGGCGGAGCGTGGCGACGGCGTAGATCTTGCGGCCGTCCACGCGGTCAAGGGTGGCAACGTAGCGAACGGGTTCGTGCAGCGGTGTCGGTGAGCGATACGACACGGTCAAACGCCCTGTCATGCCCGGTGTGCCCGACAGCGACTGGGCGAACCCCAACACATCGTCGAAACCGGCAGCGATGAAGCCGCCGTGAAGGCAGCCGGGCGGGCCCTCGTAGGCATCGCCGTAGGTGACGGTTCCGATCACCTCCTCGCCTTCGGCGCTCATCATGATCGGCGGAGCCAACGGGTTGAAGGCCCCAACGAACGGGCTGAAATCGAGGGATGCGCCACGACCGGGGCGTTCCAGCAGCGACGCCTCGGCTCCTTCGTAGCGACGCCCGTGCTGGCGTTGGCCGAGGATCATCGCTGCCCGCTCGACCAACTCACGGGCCTGTTCGAACGCGTCGTCGCTCGCCGTCGATGATGCCAGCTCGACAATGACCGTGCGCATCGCCTCGGTCAAACCGAGGCGGGCATCGGTCGGATCAAGGTCGCGATCGAACTGGAAGAAGTCGGCTGCGTTCACGATGAGACGGCGGCACCGGAGAGGTCGACGACAACCGGCGCATGATCCGATGGGAGCTGCCCCTTGCGGGCATTGCGGTCGACGACCGACCACACCGCGCGATCGGCGATAGCCCGGGTGCCGAGCACCAAATCGATGCGCAGCCCGCGGCCCTGATGGAAATCGCCGGCCCGGTAGTCCCACCAGCTGTACAGCCGGTCGGCGTCGTGATGGGCCCGAAAGATGTCGACCAGGCCCCAGCCGTGCAACTCGGCCAACAGCTCGCGCTCGGCTGGGCTGACATGGGTTGCGCCGACGAACTTCTTCGGGTCGTACACATCGCGATCTTCGGGGGCGATGTTGAAATCACCGGTCACCACGACCTGCCCGTCCGGTGATCCGACGGCATCGAGGTGGCGCAACA
>JAYURF010000081.1:0-6090 GCA_043756365.1 Acidimicrobiales bacterium | reverse complement strand
CGGCTGGCCCTGTCGTTGGCGGTCCCGCCGCCACCGCCGACAGGTAGTGCTGTTCGTATGCGGATGCGGCGCGGCGCAGATCGCATCGTTCGCGCACTCGCGCACTCACTCGAGCTGCGTCGTCGCCGACGACCCGATCGATATCGGCGACGATCGCGGAAACGTCGTGAACGCGCTGCAGGCACCGGTCGCCGACGTTCCAGTCGAGCATCTGATCGACAACGTCAGCCGTCACCAGGCCGCCGTAACCCGCCTCATCGATTGCGATCACCGCGCAGCCTGCGGCCATCGCTTCGATCGCACAGCGGGCCTTTGCAAAGACGAGGTCGTAGCCGGCGAGGACCAGTTCGGGGTGATGCTCCGTTCGCCCTACGCCGCTGCCGAACTCATCGAGATCGATGCCCAGCTGCGCGCATGCCGCACGAACGAAGGTGACGAAGCCGCCGTCGTGAGCGTTGTTGCCGAAGACCGCTGCCCGGCGAGGCGGTGCCGCGCACTCGGGCCGAAACACGAACCGCTCGAGGTCGACGGCGTTGGTTATGACATCGATTGACGACTCGGCGATGCCTTCGGCAACTAGCCGTTCTCGACAGTTGAGGTCGACGGCCACATAGCGATGCACCGACGGCACACCACGCGCCATGTCAATCCAGAAGTTGCGGCTGTGACAGACGAGGATCACCGGCGTTGTCGGAAAGTGCACGGCGGCAGTGGTCGCCGTGGCGTTGTGATGACCGTGGATCACATCGGGTACGAACGGCATCTCGTCGAGCGAAGCAACGACATGGCCGCCGTTGGCAGTGATCTCGTCGCTGATCAGACCGAGGTACTCGGCGTACACGCACACTTCGTGCCCGCGCCGTCGGAGCTCGGCCTCGAGATCGCGGACCACGATCTCGGTTCCGCTGCGGTGGTTCAGCTGAACGTTCGTGATCAGGATTCGCACGGTGGCAACCTCGGCTCGCTCCCGACGATGAACGGCATCACCGGGTGCATGCCGGTACCCCGATCAACGATTCGACACGATCGGCCAACGCGTGTGCGGCCACGATGCTGCCACGTTCGGCAGCTCGGGCTGCTCGCGTACCGGAGCGGGAGAGGTGAACCAGATGGTTGAACTGTGCGGCGAGCGGATTGCCGGTCATGACGGTGAGGTCAGCGCTGCGTGTCGTCGAATCGGTCGTCACCGAAAACGAACGCATCCGCGCTGGAGCGACGCGGCTGGCGTGCATGGAGGCTGTCACCCCGCTGGCAAACCCCAACTGGCAGGTCACCGCCTCGGGCCAGGCAGCATCGGCGTTCCAGTGATCGGCCCGGACGTCCAATTCGACCAGCGGGTCGTGACCGACCATGCGCAGTACCAAGTCGAGATCGTGGAGCAGGAGGTCATTGATGACGCTGGAGTGAACCGGCCGGGACGGTGGTGGGCCCACTCTGGTGGTCCGGATCTCGGTGATGCCGCGCCCCGCCAGGTCGAAGCACGGCCACAGCCGGGAGTTGAACCGCTCGACGAATCCGCACATCAGCACGGCATCCATCGAGTGCGCCGCATCGACCACCTCGTTCACCTCGGCCAACGACATCGCTAACGGCTTTTCGACCAGCACCGGCATGCCGGCACCGAGAAGCGTCAACGCCGCGTCGCGGTGGTTGGGCGTACACGTCGCCACGATCGCAGCGTCGCAGCTCAGCGCATCGTCGAGTTGGGTTGCCGACGCGGCACCGTGCTGCTTGGCGAGGTACGCGGCTCGGTCCGGGTCGCGGTCGACGACCAGGTGAAGCTGCGCCGACGCGGAATCCGTCACGACAGCGGCGTGCTTGGCGGCCATCGATCCTGCGCCGAGCAGCGCGATGCGAAGCGGTGTCATCGCAGCGCTCTGACCAGCGATGCGGCCACTCGATCGAGATCGCTGTCGGAGAGGTGCTGATGCACGGGCAGCGACAGCACCTGGCGTGCGGCCTCGGCAGCAACGGGGCAGTGGTCGCGGATGACCAGCGGCGTCTCGGCGAAGCAGGCGTGGTCGAAGACAAGCTTCGGGTAGTACACGCCGGCGTCGATCGAGCCTCGCTCAAGTTGGTGCTGCACGGCCGCTCTGTCGTGGCGCGCATCGTCGTTGATCCGCACGGTGTACTGGTGAAAGGCGTGATCGTTGCCGGGTCGTGTCGGCGGGCAGGTGAGCCCGGTCACGCCCTGCAGACCCGTCGTCAGCCGCGCCGCGTGTTCCACTCGGGTTGCCGTGATCTGTTCGAGGCGTTCCATCTGTGGGATCCCGACGGCAGCCTGGAGGTCGGTGAGTCGGAAGTTGAGCCCGAACGAGGAGTACTCGTACGGCCGATCCATTCCTTGGTTGCGGAACCGCCGCGCCGCCGTGGCCAGCGCGTCATCGTCGGTCGTGAGCAGGCCCCCTTCGCCGGTGGTGACGTTCTTCGTCGCGTACATCGAGAACGAACCGATCCCGAAGCTGCCGGCGGAGCGACCGCAGTGACGTGCACCCATGGCCTGCGCGGCATCCTCGATCACCACCAGGCCATGGCGCGTTGCGATGGCCCCGAGTGCGGTCATGTCGGCGGTTTGCCCGAACAGGTGAACCGGCAACAGTGCAGCCGTGTTGTTGTTCACGAGCGACTCGACGCACGCCGGCGACATGTTGAAGTCATCGGGCGCGATGTCGGCGAACCGTGCGGTGGCGCCAACCGCCACGATCGCGTTGAGCGTGGCGCCGAAGGTGAACGGCGAGGTGATCACCTCGTCACCACGGCCGATTCCGGCGATGTGGAGAGCTGCTATCAGCGACGCCGTGCCGCTGCTGACCGCGACTGCGTGACGGACCCCAACCACTGCCGCGACGGCTGCTTCCAAGGCTTCCACCATCGGCCCCTGGGCAATCTTGCCGCTGCGCAGGACCCGGAGGACCAGTTGCTCAGTGAGCTCGTCGAAGGCGACGTGCGCAACCCCGAGCCGTTGATTCATCTGCCCCATCCTTGCAGCGCGGAACCGTCGACCCACTGATACTCCGAGATTCGACGGGCTGGCAGGCGCACGCTGAGATCAGTTTGCGTTGGCGGGGTGACGGCCGACCAGCTCCCGATTTCAGGGCCATCCGAGTGCCGAGCGCCGACACGGGTGCGCGCTCAACACTCGGATCCCCCTCTCCTTACTCGGATGACACGCGGGGACTCGGATGACGGGCGGGGCCGCCCGGTCGGGCGACGGGGGTCAGAGGTTGATGGTGGTGACCTGATCGAAGCGGGCGTGGGGGGTCCACAGGGTTCTGGCACCACGCTGAACGAGGGCGGCCGACAGGGATCGCCCGGCGTCGTGCCAGCCGCCGGCTCCGGCGAGGTGGCGGCACTCGCGCCACTGTGCGGCCGACACGGCAGCCGCAGCGAGGCTCACGTGGCTGCACTCGCGCTCGATCAGCAGGTCGTTGCCCGACGTCGTGGAACCCACGCGCAAGCCATCCAGGTCGTACCAGCGGTAGTTGGGCACATCCCAGCCGGCGTGGAGCACCGTGTCGTTGCGGTCGGCAATCATCGCCGCGGTCACACCGGCGCCCGGCGAGAGCGCGAGCCCGACGAGCGCGCCCAACCAACCGGGAGTCCGGTCGGCACGGACGGCGAGCCCCGGGGCGATGCTCACCAACGCGTCGGCCGGGTGCATCAGCAGTGCCCGGTCGAGCGCTGCGGCCGGCGACCACGGTCCGGGTACCGGCACTCGTTGCCAGCACGGGGGCATCACCTCGTCGGCCAACGCGACGAGCTCGGCCGGAGACGACTCCGGGTGAGCGACCACCAGCCGTACGTTCGGCAGCGCCGAGACGATCGAGCGCACCGTCGATTCCATCGCCAGGCGGTACGGCCGCACCGCGGCACCCTCGAAGCGCGTCGCGACGACCACGGTGACGGTGGCATGCGACAACGCGGATCGCACCACGCGATAGCAGCCAGCGACGGGACCGTGCTCAACCTGCGCGTCGAAGCCGAGGCGATTGCACTGCTCCTGCACGGCGCGCCGACCATTCTCCACTGCGCGGGGCAACGTTCCGACCGCACGCGACACCGAGCTGGCGATGTGACGCCAGTGGTAGGCGAGCACGGGGAGGTGCACAACCCGGCGCCCGGCGGCGGCGATCTGCTCGGTGGCGCGCAGGATCAGATCGTGGTCCTGTGATCCGTCGAAACCGGTCCGGAAACCCCCCACGGCGGTGATCACCGATCGGCGCAGCACCGAGAGGTGGCACGTGTACATCGACGAGCGGAACCGCTCGGGCGACCAGTCGGGCTTCAGGAAGTGCGCGGTTTCGCGACCATCGGCCAACGTGTGCGCCTCGTCGGTGTACACGTAATCGACGTCCCGGCCGACCTCGGCGTCGAGCACCGCCATCACCGCGGCGATCCCGTCAGGCACGATCGAATCGTCGTGATCGAGCAAGGCAACGAACTCTCCGGTGACGATTCCCAGCGCGTCGTTGGAGGCGGCGACGATGCCGCCGTTGACGCTGCGGTGGTGAACCCTGATCCGGGGATCGCGGTCGGCCATCTCCGCAAGCGCGGCGCGCACCTCCGGCCGCGTGCTGCAGTCGTCGACGAGGCACCACTCCCAGTCGGTGTAGCTCTGGGCGACCATCGAGTCGAAGCAGGCCCAGAACGGGCCGAGCGGGGGGTCGAACACCGGGGTGATGACGGAGATGCGCGGCGAGATGACGGGTGAGGCTAATCGCCGGTTGCTACCGTACGCCCGTGATCTGGCGAGTTTTCGTGAGCGAGCACGGCAACGTGTTCATGAGAGAGATCGCCGAACACTTGGTCGAGGCGCTCACCTCGCGGGGCCGTGACGCAGACCTGATCACGAACGAACTGCCCTCGGCCGGACCGGCGCACCGCAACCTCGTGGTTGCTCCGCATGAGTTCTTCGCGTTGTTCCCTGCCAGTGAGGCCGACCGCGTTGCCGCCGCAACCAGCGCGCTGTGCGTCAACACCGAACAGCAGGGCACCCCGTTCTTCGAGCTCTCGATGCGCTATGCACGCCACGGTCACGCGGTGCTCGACATCAACCAGTGGTCGCTCGACGCGATCCGGAGCAGGGGGCTACGCGGCGCGCACCTCCCGCTCGGCTACGTACCGTCGATGGACCGGTGGATGCCGGACGGTTGTCGGCCGCGCTCGATCGACTTCGGCTTGCTCGCCGGACGCACGCCGCGCCGCGAAGCGTTCATCGGCGGGGCGGCCGGTCAGCTGTGGGAGTGGCGTACCGACCTGCGATTTTTCAGCTGGCATCGTCCGGCCCGCGCTGGCCAGGCATCGTTCTCGACCGGCGCCGACAAGTACGACACGCTGGCGAACACCCGCATTCTGTTCAACGTGCACCGCGACACCGAGCCATACTTCGAGTGGGCCCGCGTGATCGAAGCTGTGGCCAATGGCTGCGTGGTGGCCACCGAAACCTCGGTCGGGATACTGCCGTTCGTGAATGGTGACCACCTGTTGATGGCGCACCTCGACGACCTCGCCGAGCAAGCCGTCGCCCTCGCGTTCGACGAGCCCCGCCGCGCCGCGATGGCCGACGCGGCCTACGAGGTGCTCATCACGCAGATGCAACAGGGCGACCTGATGATTCGCGCGCTCGACGAGGTTGCCGTGCTCGCCCAACCGGCGGTGAACCGCGGTCAGGCACCTACCGCGAGCCGGTCGCGATCGCGCGTGCTGGCCGTGCAGGTCGCCGCCTCGATCGCCCCGACGGTTGCCCGGCTCGGTCGCAGCCCGGCTGCCGCCGCGCCGATCACCGCGGAACGGCAGATGCTGGTGAAGACGGCCAAGGACCTCAAGCAGGCGTACCTCAGCCAGTTCGCCACGATCCGGGCCATCGAACGGTCGTTGGCCAACGTGCACCATGGTTCGGCCGAGCACCGCGACACGTTCTCGACGCCAGCGGCCGGTCAGCACGCGGCCGAGATCGCTGTGGTCATCCCCCTGTACAACCAGGGGCGCTACCTGCGCGAGGCGATCGATTCGGTGATCGCCGCGAGCACTGCGATCTCCGTGGAGATCATCGTCGTCGACGACCACTCCACCGACGACTCGCTGGCTGTG
>JAYURF010000080.1:0-2240 GCA_043756365.1 Acidimicrobiales bacterium | reverse complement strand
CCACCGCAATTCGAGGGGGGCCGTCGTGCCCGGCCGATCGACGGCTACGGGCATTGGAAGTACTTGGAGGCATTGCCCAGGAGGTTACTGCTCAGGTGCCGGTCATGGTCGCGGCGATCTGCGACGACGATTCGCCAGACCGCTTCAGGATCAACGCTGCGGCACCGAGCGACAGCAGCGTCACCCCGATCAGCAGCGTCGCCATCGCGGCGATCTCGGGACGGCGTACGGTGCGGGCCAGGCCGAACACGTACGTGGGGAAGGTGTTCGTGCCCGGTGCCTTCACGAAGTCGCTGATGATCACGTTGTCGAGAGCGAACGTGAACGCAAGCAACGCGCCGGCCAGTACCGCCGGCGCAATGAGCGGCAGCGTGATCTGACGGAACACCGTGAGCGGTGGCGCGAAGAGGTCGGCAGCGGCCTGCTCGAGGCTCTCGTCCATTCCGGACATGCGGGCTCGCACGATGAGAGTGACGACCGCTGCCGAAAAGATCGACTGCCCGACCCACAGCGGGGCCAGGCCCTCGCGAAACACCGAACCAAGCGCAACGAATTCGAGTTGCATGCCCGTCGCATCGACGATCTCGGGGGTGGTCAGCACCAGGAGAACGAACGCCATGAAGGCCACCGTCCAGCGGCCCGGCCGGCGGGCCAGGGCGACGCCTGCCAGGGTGCCGAGCACAACAGCGATCAGGGCAGCGATGGCAGCGGCACCGAAGGACGATTTCACGGCACCGGTGAGCTGGGAATTGTCCCACATCTCTCCGTACCACTTGGTGGAGAACCGGCTCCACACCTCCATCGACTTGTTCTCGTTGAAGGAGTGGGCGACGATGAACGCGAGCGGGGTGAACAAGAACACGAACACCAGCGCCGAGCAGATCGACAACGCAACAAAACCAACCCGCTCGGCGACCGCCACGTAGCCAATCACACCGGCAACGATCACAGCCAAGCCGACAACCGTGATGAAAAATCCCGATACCGACACCCCGAACACGTACATCCCGAGCAGCACCAGGACCACGCTCCACCCGATCGGGATGGCCAGCGGCACGTGGTCACCGAGCTTGTCGATCAGCCAGGCGACGATCGCGGCGATGCCGAGCACCGCCAGGATCGCGATGACCAGCACGACCGCAACGGCGGCACCGAGCGGCGGGTTCTGCGCCTGGGTGAACTGGGTGGCGACCAGGTTCCCCGGCATGTTGCCATCGGCACCGCCGAGCAGGTTGGCGGTGATGTAGTCGCCGGCCAGCGGCACGAACACCAGCACAGCGCCGGCAATGATCCCCGGACGAGCCAACGGCAAGGTCACCTGCAGAAACGTCTTGATCCGATTGGCAAACAGATCCTTGCTCGCCTCACGCATCGCCGGATCGAGACGGTCGAGGGCCACGAACAACGGGAAGATCATCAGCGGGAGGTAGTTGTAGACCACGCCGATCTGAACGCCCCAACGCGTGTCGAGCAACTGCAAACCGCGGTCGCGCAAGCCCCAATCAACCAAGGTGTTGGAGATGAGACCCTTCGGCGCGAGCACGATCCGCCATGCCAGCGTGCGCATCAAGAAATTGGTGAAGAACGGCACCGCCAAGAGCCCGAGCACGATTCCTTTGCCGCGCTGCACCTTCACAGCCAGCAGGTAGGCCAACGGGAACGCGACGATCAGACACAGCGCCGTCCCCAACAGCGTCGTGCGCATGCCCTGCACGAGCACCCTGGTGAACAGCCCATCGAAGCCGCCCTCGAGCGCCTCGCGGTAGTTGCCGAGCGACAGCTGGTCGTAGCTCACCCGGCCAGGGCTGTTGGGAACCTTCGTGCCGAAGCTCGCCACCACGACCAGCACCACGGGCACGACGAAGAACGCCGCCCACCACGCCCACGCCGGGATCGCGAGTGCGAACTTCGGAGCACCCCACCGACGCCGCGGCCGAGCCGGGGCGGGCGCCGATGCGTCGGCAGGGGTCGGGTTCGCTGTCGCTGTTGTCATCGGTGCGTGTGCGGGCCGGGCGGTCGTGGCTTACCGATCAGGAGCCCGCTTGGGCCTTGACCTTGTTGTAGATGTCGACGATCGCTTCCTGGTTGTCAAGCGAGCCCGGGCGCATCCGGCCAACTTCTTCATCGGTGAAGTAGATCATCTCCAGGAACGGCGTCTCCGCAGGAAGCGCCTCCTGAGATCCGAGTACGCCGGTGTTGTATCCGTGGAACTGGATGTCGACGATGCTGTTGGCGGGGTC
>JAYURF010000079.1:0-2241 GCA_043756365.1 Acidimicrobiales bacterium | reverse complement strand
AGATGCCCGGTTTCGAGCGGCTACGATCGCTACCGGCGATCCAGGAGCGCCACCGGTCCGCGGTAAGGGCGAAGCCCGCCTGGGTGCGTAGATCGTGGTGCGTTCGTCTCCTTTCTCGCCCGTCCGTGCGGACATCGGGCCTTCCGGAGAGGATGACCCCCATGCCTGTTGACAGCCTTCCAGACAACCCCGATCTCGAGCGGCTGAAGGCCCACGCCAAGACGTTGCGCGATCTGGTTCGCGCCGGGATCGACGGTTCGATCGCACTCGTGCGCGACCATCATCCGCGCTTGGGCGAGTTGACCGCCGCGACACCGGCGGCGACTGCGTTCAAGCTCGCCGACGCACAACTGACGGTGGCTCGCCACTACGACTTCGCCACCTGGGCGAAGCTGCGCCAGCACGTTCAGCTGGTCAACCGGTTGAGCCGATCGCCGCACGAGGAACTGGTCGGGGGGCCGCTCGACGACGACGCCTCCCGCGCCGATGAGGTGCTGCGTCTTGGCTGCCTCAACTACGGCGCCGACGATCCCACCCGCTGGGCGCGGGCTGACCGGATGTTGGTTGAGCATCCGCACCTCGCAGGGTCGTCGGTCTTCATGGCGGCCGCCACGGGCACTGTCGAGACACTCCACCTGCTCCTCGACCGCGATCCGGATGCGGCTGTTCGCGACGGTGGACCGTTCGTCTGGCCGCCGTTGCTGTACCTCGCCTACTCACGGCTCACCCCGCGTCCCGGTAGCGATCCCGTCGCCGCCGCCACGCTGTTGCTGGCCGCTGGCGCCGACCCGAATGCGGGATACCTGTGGGAGGGCTTGCCGTCGCCGTTCACTGCGCTCACCGGCGTGTTCGGCCGCGGCGAACAGGGGGCGCCGCCGCATCAGGACGAGATCCCCCTCGCCCGGCTGCTGTTGGGAGCCGGAGCGGAGGCCAACGACAGCCAGACCATCTACAACCGCGGCGCGGGCGACATCGCCCGCGACGACACTCAGTATCTCGAGCTGCTGCTCGACCACGGCCTCGGTCGAGGTGATGGGGGACCATGGCGGCGGATGCTCGCCCACCGCCACCAAACGCCGGACGAGATCGTTGCCGAGGCCCTCCAGCACGCCGCCGAAGCCGGGCTCGTACAACGCACCATCTTGCTGCTCGCCCGTGGCGTCGATCCGAACGGCAGGGGCACCCACCCCGGCTACGAAGGTCGCAGCCCGTACGAGGGAGCGGTCCTGCACGGCAACCTGGCGATTGCCGACATGCTCGCCGCCGCCGGCGCCGACACCTCCACCGTCGATCCGTTGACCGCGTTCGTCGGCACCTGCCTCGCCGGTGATCGGCGGGCCGTCGACGCCGCTCTCGCAGCCGACGAACAGCTCCTCGCGTTGGCGCTCGAGCGACGCGACGACCTGGTCGCTCGTGCCGCCGAACTCGGCCGTGCCGACGCGATCCGGTTACTCATCGATCTCGGGTTCGACGTCAACGTCCGCCATCGCACGACGGCCCTCCACGAAGCCGCGTTGCGCGGCAACCTGCAGCTCACCATCCTGCTGGTTCAGCTCGGCGCCGACCCCGACGTCGCCGACACCGAGTTCGATTCGCCACCAGCGGGATGGGCGCGCCACGCCGGCCACACCGATGTCGCCGACTACCTCGAACAGCTCGCCCGACCCGCCTGAGCAAGATAGAAACTGTGCCCGGCGCATTCGGGAGAACATCGATTTCGGAGCCAACCGGGAGATAATTCGTCGTCGTCGACGTTGCCATCGCGGGCGATGCGTAGACTTTGCGTGGCATGTTGGACGAGATCGAGCCGAGGTTTCGAGCCCGTGTGAATCGCCTGATCGAGCAAGTCGGTGAGGTGGAGTTCCGACGCGGCGTAGCCCAGATGACTCGATACGACATTGAATCTCTCGAACTTGACGAGGTCGTTTGCTTGTACGTGCTGGCGCGTCAGGGGCGGGTGCATCCGCCCGAGGAAGGCCGCCGCGGTGCGGCGCTGCTGCAAACATTGCCAGGACGCACCCCCGATGACGCTGGCTTCACCGATGAAGACGGTCGACCAATCAGCCGGGCCCTCTGGCTTGAACGCCGGGCAGCTCGTCTCGACGGGTCGTCGAGTCGTTGACGCCTGACGATTCACAGCCGTTCGATCTCGAACGCATCGCTGCGGTCATGGCGCGACACAGAGTTCGTTTTGTCCTGATCGGCGGGGCGTCGGGCGTCTTGCACGGCATGACCGACTAC
>JAYURF010000078.1:0-6125 GCA_043756365.1 Acidimicrobiales bacterium | reverse complement strand
GGCGATCAACCACCTCGTCGCCGTGCGCCGTGGCTGCGTGGCGATGACCGCCGGCGGCGAAACCTGGATCCACGACCTCCCCGATCCGGCGGTGCTCGGATGGGCCCGCCGCCACCCCACCCACGGTCGCTTCTACGGCCTGGCCAACTTCTCCGCCAGGGCCGCCACGGTCCCCGTCGAGGCGTTGCACTGGGCCGGCCTCGATCGCCCGACCGAGATCCTGCAGCGCGGTGGCACAGCGTGGGGCGACCGCGAGATCGAGCTCGCCCCCTACGCCCTCGCCTGGTTCACCGACACCGCCGATACCCCGGTCCAACCCCCCGCTGGGCGCTAACCCAAAGATCTGGGCCGAATTCGTCCCGGATTCCGCAACGATTACGGCCCAGATCGTGGGGAGTCGCGGTAATTCCTGGGACAGACGTACCGGTGTGCGCTTGACCAGCGGCCGTTCGGTCGTTAGGGTCGCGGGACGGGGAGCAAGTCGGCTGCCCGTGAACCAGCAAGTCCAGGGGGAGAGATATGAATCGCTCTATGTTCCGACGTCTGCGGGGAGACATGGGCCCGCTAGAGGGCCAGCTCGTCGACGCCTACGCCGTCGGTGCCGTTTCGCGCCGTACGTTCCTGGTACGAGGGTCGGTGTTGGGTCTCAGCGCCGCGACGCTTGCCTCGGTCCTGGCAGCGTGCGGGAGTGACGCCGAAGTCGTGGCGCCGGCCGGTACCGAGCCGTCCAGCAACGAGCCGTCGGGTACCACCGGCGATGCCGGCACCACCGCCGGCACCGAGCCGTCCGGCACCGAACCGACCGCGACCGATGCCCCTGCCGCGGGCGCGATCAAGCAGGGAGGAATCCTGCGAATCGCCTCGCAGCGCCCCGGTAGCCCGCTCGACCCGGTGGCGATGGACAACATCGGCTCGTACACGCCCGTCGTTGCTTCGCTCGAGTACCTCTGCGGCAAGGGTGAAGGCGCTGCGCTCGCACCGATGCTCGCCGAGTCGTGGAGCCCGAACGACGACGGCAGCGTGTGGACCTTCGTCTTGCGTCAAGGCGTCAAGTGGCACGACGGCAAGGACTTCGTTGCGTCCGACGTGGTCGGTTCGATGGACCGTCTGGCCCCCACCAACCTCGCCGCCTACATCGATCCGGGTTCCACCGTCGCTGTGGACGACTTCACCGTCGAAGTGACGCTGAAGAACCCCGACGGTCAGTTCCCGTACCAGGTGTCGCCGTACAACCCGCAGTCGGTCGTCACTCCGTCCGACTACGAGATCGGCACGCTGTTCGACGAAAAGCCGAATGGCACCAGCGCATTCAAGCTCGACAGCTACGACGTCGCGACCGGCGCCAACTACGTCCGCTTCGACGAGTGGTGGGGCGGCAAGGCGTACCTCGACGGCCTCGAGATCATCTTCTCCGACGACAACGCCACGCAGATCAACGGCCTGCTCGGCGATCAAGTCGATGCTGTCATCCAGTTCGCGGTCAGTGATGCCGACGCGTTGTTCAACTCTCCCGACATCACCGTCGATTCGATCCAGGGTGCCGGGCACCGGCAGATCTGGTTCAACGTCCGTGAGGGCACCTTCAGCGGTGAGAACGGCGCCAAGATCCGTGAGGCGATCGCACTCGGTCTCGACCGTCAGGCACTCATCGACACCGTGCTGCAAGGCCGCGGCGACATCGGTAACGATCACCCGATCGCTCCCGTGTACGAGTTCTTCGACCCGTCGCTGCCCCAGCGCGAACGCGACGTCGCGCGGGCCATGGAGCTGCTCGAAGAAGCCGGTGTGCCCGGCCTGGCGATCACGATGCATGCGGTCGATCTGCAAGAGATCGCGCTGCTCGCCGAAGTGGTGCAGTCGCAGCTGAAAGACATCGGCATGGACATCACCTTGAACGTGGAGAGCACCTCGACGTTCTACGACCGCTGGTGCCTGGTCTATGACTCAACCGTCGAGCCGGCAGGCTGTGACGGCGGCGCCGAGTTTGGCATCGTCGACTACGGCAACCGCGGTACGCCCGACGTGTATCTTGTCAAGGCCTATGCCACCGGCGAGTGGAACTCGGCGCACTACCTGTCCGAGGAGTTCAACGCCGCCGTCAAGGAGTACCAGGCGTCACTCGACCTGGAGACCCGCAAGGAGGCGATCAAGTCGGTGCAGGAGATCGCCAACCGCGACATCCCGTACGTGATCCCCTACTTCTACAACACGCTCACGGCGTACAAGAACACGGTCACCGGCGTCCAGCACACCGGCCTCGGGCACTACTTCCTCGGGCAGGCTGGCTTCACGTCGTAGTCTGACGTTCGTAGCTCTAAGGTTCGTGGCGGGAGAGGGTCCCGCCACGAACCGCCAACCCGCAGTCGTGAGTCGAGAAGGGGAATGCTTTGGGGAAATTTCTTCTGAAACGACTGGCGTCGATGGTGGTCACGCTGTGGCTGCTCGCCACCATCGTGTTCCTGCTGGCCGCCAAGGGGCTGCCAGGTGATATCGGCCGCAGGGTACTCGGCCCGACTGCGAACGCAGGGGACGTGGCCGCGTTCAACACCCGGATGGGGACGGACAAGCCCCTGTTCGTGCAGTATCTCCGCTCGCTGAAGAACCTCGTCACGCTGGACTTCGGCGAGTCGTTCCAGTTTGGCAGTCCGGTCCTCGACCTCCTCGTTCCGGCACTTGGGCGGTCAGCCAAGCTGGCGATTCTGGCGTTCGTGATCACGATCCCGATCTCCATCGCCGCGGGGATCTTCGCCGCCAGGCGTCAGGACAAGCTCGCTGACCGGGTGGTGGTCAATGCCGGCCTCGCGTCGTCGTCGGTGCCCGAGTTCGTCACCGCATCGGTGCTGTTGGCGGTGTTCGCGGTTCAGTGGAAGGTTGGCTCGGTGTACGCCAACGTGCCAGAGGGCACCAGCCTGTTCGGTCAACTCGAGTTCCTACTGCTGCCGGCGATGGCGATGGTCGTGTCGTACTTCGGCTACATCGCCCGAATGACCCGTGCCGGTGTGATCACTGCTCTGCATGCCGACTACACCCGCACTGCGACGTTGAAAGGGCTCGGCCGCAGCCAGGTGATGCGCCGTCACGTGCTGCGCAATGCCATGGCTCCGACCATCACCGTCATCAGCGTCCAGGTCGGATACCTGTTCGGTGGGATCATCGGAGTCGAGAAGGTGTTCAACTACCCGGGCTTGGGCACGATGATGCTCAACGCCGTGGGGAAGAAGGACATCCCCGTGCTCCAGACTGCGGTGTTGATGGTCGGTGTCATCTACATGGTCTCCACCCTCCTCGCCGATTTGCTGATCGCGGCGCTCAACCCGCGCGTCCGGCTCGACAGGGCGACATGAGCGACTTCGATCCTGTCACGAACGTTCCCCCGGCCGCCGCCGAGCCGATCGCCGCCACATCGGCATCGGTATCGGGAACCGGCGAACGCAAGATCGCCCGCAGGGAGAACTGGCGCCTCATCCGCCGCCGACCGTCGTTCATCATCGGGATGACGATCGTGGTGATCTGGGTGATCTGTGCGCTTTTCAGCGACGCGATTGGTCCGTACCACCCACTCGACGATCGCACTGGCTTGAACATGTCGCCGTCGGGATCGCACCCCTTCGGCACCGACAAGGGTGGACGCGACGTGCTGTCGCGAGTGATCGCTGGTGCCAGGGACGTCCTCAAGATCGCCCCCCTCGCGGCCGTTCTCGGTGTGATCGGCGGCGTGATGTTGGGCATGTTGATGGGGTACCTGCGCGGCTGGTTCGACACCGTCGCCAGCCGGATCGTGGAGTCGTTCCTGGCCCTGCCGGTCCTGCTCCTCGGCTTGCTGGCCGTGACGACGTTTGGCAAGTCGAATTGGGTCGTGATCGGTGTCGTGGCGACGTTGTTCATCCCTGTCGTTGCCCGAACAGTGCGCGCCGCGGTGCTTGCCGAAACCGAGCTTGACTACGTCGCCTCGGCAAAGCTCCGTGGTGAATCGACGATGTTCATCATGTTCCGTGAGATCCTGCCAAACGTGATGGGCCCGATCGTGGTCGAGATGACCGTCCGCATCGGCTATGCCGTGTTCACCGTGGCGACGCTGTCGTTCCTTGGCGCCGGGCCGCCACCTCCGTCACCGGATTGGGGCTCGCAGGTGAGCGACAACTTCAACTCGATCGTGTCGGGGTACTGGTGGTCGACCTTCTTCCCGGCGATGGCCATCGCCAGCCTTGTGATCGCCGTGAACCTCATCGCCGACGCGGTGCAGTCAGTGATGGAGGGATCATGAGCAGTCATCACGGGATCAAGGATGATTCGCCGTCCGCGCCCGCTGCACTCGAGATCGACGATCTGTACCTGGCCTACAAGGTCCGCGGCGTGCCCCGCGCGGTGCTGCGTGGCGTGTCGTTCAGCATCCGCCCAGGCGAGGCGTACGGGTTGGTGGGTGAGTCGGGTTGCGGCAAGTCGACTACGGCGTACGCAGCGATGCGCTACATGCCCGACAACGCAGTGATCGAACGCGGCCGCGTGCTCGCCGACGGCCAGGACGTCACGGCGATGTCCGCGGCTCAGCTGCGCGAGTTCCGTGCCACAACGGCGTCGATGGTGTACCAAGATCCGGTCCAGGCGATGAACCCGACCGTGCGCGTCGGCCGTCAGGTCGCCGAGTCGTTCCGCATCCTCGGCCAGTCGAAGGCGGAGGCCAAGGCCAGTGCCCACGATGCGCTTCGCCGGGTGAAGATCGCCGGGCCCGACCGGGTGCTCGACTGTTACCCGCACCAGCTGTCGGGCGGGATGCTGCAACGCGTCGTCATCGCCATGGCGCTCGCCAGCAACCCGAAGCTGCTCGTGCTCGACGAGCCGACCACCGGCCTCGACGCGACCGTCGAAGCCGAGGTGCTCGACCTCGTGCGCGACCTGCGCTCGGAGACGAACGCAGCGATCCTGCTGATCGCCCACAACCTCGGCGTCATCCGCACGATGTGCGACCGGGTCGGGGTGATGTATGCCGGCAAGATCGTCGAGGAAGGTGGCGCCCGGGAGGTGTTCGACGCCCCGCAGCATCCGTACACGGTGGGCCTGCTCAACTCGATCCCGCGTCACGGGATCCGCAAGACCGATCGGGCGCTCTACACGATTCCCGGCAACCTGCCCCAGATCGGCACGCCGTTGCCAACTTGCGTCTACGTCGACCGATGTTCCCTCGCCGACGACCTGTGCCGGGCCGAGGTGCCGCCGATCGTTGCGATCACCCACGGGCAGTGGACCCGCTGCCACCACCCGGACCGGATCGGGCAGATGCCCAAACCGGACCACGACAACACCGATTTCTCGATCGGTACGGACACCATCGTCGAGCTCGCAGCCGTGTCCAAGACCTTCCGCCAGCGCGGCCACGACGTGCCGGCACTGGTCAGCATCGATCTCGGCTTCCGTGAGGGCGAGACGCTCGGGCTCGTCGGCGAATCCGGTTCCGGTAAGAGCACGCTGGCCAAGACGCTGCTGGGTCTCCACGAACTCGACGCGGGCGGTGACATTCGCCTCGACGGCGAAGTCGTGAAGTCGAAGGCCACGAATCGCACTGTCGAATCGATCCGGGCGTTCCAGATGGTGTTCCAGAACCCGGATTCCGCGCTGAACCGGATGTGGACGGTCCGGCGGATTCTCAAGCGGTGCATGACCAAGCTGACCGGTGTTTCCAGCGCCGAAGCGGACCGCAAGGTCAGTGAGCTCGCCGCAGCGATGCACCTGTCGGAGCGTCACCTGGACATGCGGCCGCGACAGTTGTCGGGCGGGCTGAAGCAGCGCGTGGCAATCGCTCGTGCGTTCGCCGGCGACCCGCGCATCGTGGTGTGCGACGAACCGACCAGCGCGCTCGACGTGTCGGTGCAGGCGGCGATCCTCAACCTGCTGGCCAACCTGCAGAACGACGAGCGCACCAGCTACCTGTTCATCACCCACGACATTGGCGTCGTCCGCTACCTCGCCGACCGGATCGCGGTGATGTACCTCGGGCGGATCATGGAGATGGGTACCACCGATCAGATCTTCGCCGGGCCGAATCATCCCTACACCGAGGCGTTGCTGTCGGCGGTGCCGAGCATCGACGGTGAAGCGCATCACCGAATTCCGCTCAAGGGCGAGATTCC
>JAYURF010000077.1:0-6146 GCA_043756365.1 Acidimicrobiales bacterium | reverse complement strand
CCGTGAAGCTCTCGGTGACAAGGTTGGTGTTCGCCGGTTTGCGAGCGGGAGGTTTCCCCTCGACGAGGCGCTCGTCGACATCGCGCTCGATCTATCGGGGCGGCCGTTCGTCGTGTGGGAGGTCGAGATGCCCGAGTGCTTGCCGCTCGGCTCTCCACCGTTCGACCCGCAACTCGCCGAACATGCGGTGCAGTCCTTTGCCACGGCAGCCGGGATCACCCTGCACGTCACGCTCGTGCGCGGCCGCAACGTTCACCACATCATCGAGGCCGTGTTCAAGGGGCTCGGCCGGTGCTTGCGCGATGCGGTGCGCGTGGAAGGCACGTCGCTACCGTCGACCAAGGGCGTACTGTGACACCACTGGTGGCGGTGCTCGACTACGGCATCGGCAACCTCCGGTCCGCGCAAAAGGCGTTGCAGCGCTGCGGTGCCGATGCCCGCCTGACCGTCGACCCGGAGGAGATCGCGGCGGCCGACGCGGTGGTGCTACCGGGCGTCGGAGCATTCGGGGCATGTATGAACGCGTTGCGCGGCGTCGGGCTCGAAGTCGTGGTGCACGCGGCAATCCGTTCCGGGCGGCCGTTCCTTGGCATCTGCGTCGGGATGCAGATGTTGTTCGACGGCAGCGATGAAGATGCCGACGCGGTTGGGCTCGGCGTGATCCCCGGTCGAGTTCGGTGGATCACCGACCAGCTTCCACGTCCTCAGATGCAATGGAACCAGTTGCAGCTCACCGCGACACACCGTGAGGAAGCAATGTTCACCGACCTTCCTGCGTCGCCGTGGATGTACTTCGTTCATTCCCTTCACGGGGTGCCCGACGACTCGTCGGTCGTTGCCGCCACCTGTGACTACGGCGGGGCGGTCAACGCGGCCTTCCGGCTGGGCAACGTGTTCGCGACCCAGTTTCACCCAGAGAAGTCCGGCACCGATGGCCTGCGGATGCTGTCCAACTTCGTCACCCATGTGCGGGCCGAGGTATTGGCGTGACGGCTGCGCTGTATCCCGCGATCGACCTGCTCGACGGCAACGTGGTGAGGCTGGTGCAGGGTGATTACGGCCAGGTCACCCAGTACGGTGACGACGCAGTCAGCGTTGCCCGTTCGTTCGCCGAGCAGGGTGCGCAGTGGATCCATGTGGTCGATCTCGACGCGGCAAGGTCGGGTTCGCCGCGCAACCGCGATGTGATCGCGGCGATCGCCGGTGCCATGACGGGCGCTGCCCGTGTGCAGACGGGTGGGGGAGTGCGCACCCTGGCAGATGCGCAGGCGTTGGCCGACTGCGGCGTAGCCCGGGTGGTGATGGGCTCGGCTGCAGTGCGATCCCCGGAACTGGTCGAGCAGGTGGCGGCGATCGTCGCGGTCGCCGTGGGACTGGACCACCGCGATGGAGATCTCGCGGTGCACGGATGGACCGAGGCCAGCGGGGTGCAGCTCACTGACGCGCTTGCCTGGTTCCCAGCCGCGGCTGCGTTCGTGATCACCGACATCGCCCGCGACGGCATGCTCGCCGGCCCCGATCTGGCGGGCCTCGCCGCGGCCGCCGCGGCCACCGATGTTGCGGTGATCGCCAGTGGAGGGGTGGCCACGCTGGCCGATGTCGCCGCACTTGGCGAGGTGGCCGGAATTGCCGGCGTGATCACCGGCAAGGCCCTGTACGAAGGCCGTTTCAGTGTGGCCGACGCGGTGCGCACACTTGCTGCGGTGGCCGAGCGCCTCGCCTCCGGGACGCACCCATGAACGTCGCCAGGGTGATCCCGTGCCTCGATGTCACGGGCGGGCGGGTTGTCAAGGGGGTCAACTTCGTCGATCTCCGCGATGCCGGGGATCCCGTTGAGTTGGCCGCCCGCTACGACCGCGAGGGTGCCGACGAGCTGGTGTTCTTGGACATCACCGCGTCATCCGATGCGCGGGCCACGATCGTCGATGTGGCGCGGCGCACCGCCGAGCAGGTGTTCATCCCCTTCACCGTCGGCGGCGGCATCCGCTCGGCCGAGGACGCTCGCACGATGCTGCGCGCCGGTGCCGACAAAGTGAGCGTCAACACCGCAGCGGTGCAGCGGCCCGACCTGATTGCCGAGATCGCCGCCGAGTTCGGCACGCAGTGCGTGGTGTGCGCGATCGACGCCAAACGCCGTCCTGGCACCGGTATCACAGGTGGGTTCGGCTTCGAGGTGTATCTGCACGGCGGCCGCACTCCGACGGGGATCGACGCAGTGGCGTGGGCCGAGCAGGCGGCCGCATTGGGCGCGGGCGAGATCCTGCTCACCTCGATGGACCGTGACGGCACCAAGATCGGCTTCGACGTCGAGCTCACCAGGGCGATCAGTTCGGCGGTCGGGGTGCCAGTGATCGCCAGCGGTGGGGTCGGCACGCTGCAACACCTCGTCGACGGCGTCGTCGAAGGTGGTGCCACGGGCGTGTTGGCGGCCAGCATCTTTCACTTCGGCGAGCACACCATCGCCGATGCAAAAGCGGCGATGGCCGCCGCGGGCGTGACCGTGCGACCGGTCCGCTGACGGAGGCCGGATCGCTCCAGTAGGCGCGCCTATAGCCTCGACGCATGACCAGATCGAAGATGCAGTATCGCCGCCTCGGACGAAGCGGGCTCCAGCTCTCGGTGCTCTCGTTCGGTTCGTGGGTCACCTTCGACCAACAACTCGACGACGACCTTGCGCTCGAGTGCATGCAGGCCGCGTACGATGCCGGGAGCAACTTCTTCGACAATGCCGAGGTGTATGCCGGGGGTAAGAGCGAGGCGATCATGGGGCGGGTGATCGAGCGGTTGGAGTGGCCGCGGCACACCTTCGTGCTCAGTACCAAGTTCTACTGGGGCATCCACGGCCGGATGGCGAACATGCAGAACACCTTGAACCGCAAGTACCTGACGCAAGCCATCGACGCCTCGCTCGAGCGGCTGCGCACCGATTTCGTCGACATCGCCTACTGCCACCGGGCCGACCCGAACACACCGATCGAAGAGACCGTGTGGGCGATGAGCGACATGGTCTCGTCGGGCAAGGCGCTGTACTGGGGCACCAGCGAGTGGGCCGCCGACGAGATCCGTGCTGCGTGGGAGGTGGCCGAGCGCCATCACCTGCACAAGCCCGTCGTCGAGCAGCCGCAGTACAACCTACTCAACCGCACTCGAGTCGAAGCCGAGTACGCCCGGCTCTACGACGACATCGGACTCGGCACCACGATCTGGAGTCCGCTCGCCAGCGGTCTGCTGACCGGCAAGTACGCGGCCGGTGTGCCCGACGACTCCCGCGGCGCATTGCCGGGCTACGAGTGGTTGGCGTCATCGTTGAACGACAAGCGTTCGCAGGCAAAAGTCGAGGCGTTGCGCCCCATCGCAGCCAAGTTGGACTGCTCGATGGCGCAGCTGGCGATTGCGTGGTGTGCGTCGAATCCGCATGTGTCCACCGTGATCACCGGCGCCAGCCGGGCAAGCCAGGTGACCGAGAACTTCGCCGCGCTCGACGTGCTGGCGTTGCTCACCCCCGAGGTGTTGGCCAGTATCGACGCCGCTGTCGCCTGACAGCAAGCATCGCCGCACCCCAGTGTCGGTACCCTGGCGATATGGTCACCGACGAAAAGCTGCCCATCAAGATGCTCAACGACCGGGTGCTGGTACACATCCCGGAAAAAGACGGTGAGCGCCGCACGACCGGGGGCATCCTCATTCCGGCGACCGCGCAGATCTCCAAGCGGCTGGTGTGGGCCGAGGTGGTGGCGCTCGGTCAGAACGTGCGCACCGCCGAGGTGGGCGATCGCGTGCTGTTCGGCCCGGAGGATCGCTACGAGGTTGAAGTCGGCGGGGTCGACTACATCATGTTGCGAGAGCGCGACATCCATGCGGTGGCCGCCAAGCGCATCGAAGCCAGTACCGGCCTGTACCTCTGAACGGCCAATGGAAGCGGCCAATGGCGCAGCCAATGAAAGCGGTTCGGGGACACGCTGCTCCGTAGCATGGCCGACATGGCTACCGGCGTGAAGATCGACGCAACACCTGAACAACTGGCGGGCGTGCGGTACGACTCGCAGGGTTTGGTGCCGGCAATCGCTCAAGATGTCGAGACCGGCGAGGTGCTCATGGTCGCGTGGATGACCAGCGACACCCTGCAGGCCACCCTTGCCGAGGGTCGGATGGTCTATTGGAGTCGCAGCCGGCAGGAGGTGTGGCGCAAGGGCGACACCAGCGGCGACGGGCAGTACCTGCGCGAGGCGTACTACGACTGCGACGCAGACGTGTTGTTGTTCAAGGTGATCCAAGAAGGCCGCGGCGCGTGTCACACCGGCGAACGCAGTTGCTTCTTTCGTCGCTTCGGGCCAGCGGGCGACACGGCAGGCGACACGGCGGGCGCAACGGCGGACTGATGGCTGAGCTGACCATGCGGCCCGGCCGCGACGAGTTCCGGCGGCTTGCCGCCGACCACACCATCGTGCCCGTGTGGGCCGAGCTGCTCGCCGACTTGGAGACACCGGTTGCCGCGTTCGTCAAGCTCGTCGGCGACGGGGCCGGGTTCCTGCTCGAATCGGTGGAGCACGGCGAGCGATGGAGCAGGTTCAGCTTCGTCGGCCGTGATCCGTTGGCCACACTCACGCTACGCAACGGCACCATCACCATCGACGGTGAACTTGCCTGCGAGATACCCACCCGCAATGGGATCCTCGCCGCCCTCGACGCGTTGCTCGGCGAGTTCCGCGCCCCGATCATGCCCGACCTCCCTCCACTGCAGAGCGGGGTCATGGGGTTCCTCGGCTACGACGTGGTGCGCGAGGTCGAGCGTCTGCCCGACGTTGCCCATGACGACCGGGGCTTCCCCGACGCAATCATGAGCGTCATTGGTTCGCTCGCAGCGTTCGATCATTGGCGCCAGCGGGTGTACCTGATCGAGAGCGTCGCCACCCTCGGCGTGGAACCAGATGATCTCGACGCGGCCTACGACGCGGCATGCGGTCGGGTTCGCCGGGCGGTGGCCGATCTGGCGCGGCCGCTGCCGTACGTGCCTGTCGCCCCGCCCGAGCCCGGAGAGGCACTCGCCGACGTGACGAGCTCGATGGGCAACGGTATGTATCAGCGCGCCGTCGAGGTGGCCAAGGAGCACATCCTTGCCGGCGACATCTTCCAGGTGGTGCTCGCCCAGCGCTACGACATCGATCTCGGTGCCGACCCGTTCGACTTCTACCGTGTGCTTCGCCAGGTGAACCCGAGCCCGTACATGTACTTCGTACGCCACAACGAGATCTGCATTGCCGGGAGCTCACCCGAGCCGATGGTGCAAGTGCTCGGCCGCAAGGTGATCAGCCGCCCCATCGCGGGCACCCGTCGCCGCGGTCGCGACGACGATCATGATCGACGCATGGCCGGCGAACTGAAGGAAAATCCGAAGGAGGTTGCTGAACACATCATGCTCGTCGATCTGGCCCGCAACGACGTCGGTCGAGTCGCCAAGTTCGGCACAGTTCACGTTGATGAGTTGATGACGCTCGAGCGTTACAGCCATGTCATGCACCTCACCTCGCAGGTGAGCGGTGAGCTCGTCGATGGCAAGACGCCGATCGATGTGTTGCGCGCCACGCTGCCTGCCGGCACGGTGAGCGGCGCTCCGAAGGTGCGCGCGATGGAGATCATCGACTCGCTCGAGCCGGTCAAGCGCGGGCCGTACGCCGGGGTGGTCGGCTACATCGACTTCAGCGGCAACCTCGACACCGCGATCGCGATCCGCACGATGTTCGCCGGTCCTCATGGAGCGTCGTTCCAAGCCGGAGCGGGGATCGTCGCCGATTCAATCCCCGACGACGAGGATCTCGAATGTCGGAACAAGGCCGCGGGGCTGATCGCTGCGGTCGCTGCGGCGCGGCGGATGACGGCCCGCCGGGCCGCCGAAGGCACACCCGCCTGAGCCGGTCGCAGCGTCCCCGCAAGGCCTCGTCGCCTGATGCCCGCCGGCTTGTCGTGGCCCGTGGCGTTCGGGGTTTCGCTGACGGCACCGTGTCGGTCGCGCTGGCTTCCTACCTCACCGTGCTTGGCTACAGCGGTCAGCGAATCGGGCTGATCGTCACCTGCATGCTGCTCGGGTCCGCTGCGGTCACCCTCGGTGTTGGTGTACGCGGAAACGCACTCGGACGCCGTCGGCTGCT
>JAYURF010000076.1:0-2250 GCA_043756365.1 Acidimicrobiales bacterium | reverse complement strand
GGTGTGGTTCAATGACGAAACCAGAGAGAGGAGGTGGTCCAACTGAACGACATATGTCATGGGACTCTGGAGGTGGTTGGCCGCTAGGCCTTCAGGCTGGACCGCCTGGCGAATCCAACGCCAACCTCCACTGACCGTTTGCCGAAGCTGGTCCCGTCGGCGTGATCAACAACAGTCAGTCTCACACCAGTCAACGAGCAAGGGCGAGCGCCTGCCGGTACCCCCGGTTCGGTGCTCGCCCTTGTCGCGTCAGGGGTCGCGTCAGGGGTGGAGGGCGTTGCGCGGCTAGCTTCGAGGGCATGCAACGGCCGTCCCGCTTCGAACACACCCGGTACCTCGGCGACAAACGTACGCAGCTCGTCTACGACGTCGACGCGTGGACGGATGCCGAGGTGATCGACGGCATCGTCGCCGCCGAGACCGGCTTGTGTTTCGGCCCCGACACCCTCGACGAGGCACGCAACCGCGGGTACACGCTGGCCGCTCCGGGGAAGCGCCGCCGCCATCGCCTGCACCGCGCCTGACGGCGGGTCATGAACGGCAGCTTCACCTCCCGCGGTTTGGAGTTGGCGCGCTATTTGGCGATGCCCGCCGGCAAGACCGACGCGTTGCCGGGGCTGATCCTGTGTCACGGGTTCCCGATCGGACCGCTCGATGCACGCCAGAGCGCGATCACGTTTCCCGAGCTGATCGACCGGATCGCCTACGAGCAACGGTGGGCGGCGATGACGTTCACGTTCAGCGGGTGCGGCACGAGCGAGGGCGATTTCTCGTTGCAGGGATGGGTCGACGATCTGCGTTCTGCGATCGACCACCTCATCACCGAGGCCAACCCCGTCGGGATCTGGCTGGTCGGCACCAACACCGGTGGGTCGATCGCGACGTGCGTCGCCGCAGACGACCCGCGCATCCGTGGTGCCGCGCTGCTCAGCCCGCGGGCTGATTTCGATGACTGGGCTGCGCAGCCGCGGCGGTTCCTCGAACATGCCCGCGAGATCGGCGCGATACGGACCCCCGGCTACCCGAAGGCGTTCGACGAGTGGGCGCGCGAGTTGCGCCGGTTCCGCCCGATTGATGCGGCCCGCCGGTTCGGGCCGCGGCCATTGCTGGTGATGCACGGCGACGACGACGACAGCGTGCCCACCGTCGATGCCCGGCGGCTGGCCGATGCGCACGGCAGCGCCGAGCTGCGCCTCGTCACCGGCGCCGGCCACCGGCTGCGCCACGATCCGCGGGCCATCGCCGTCCTGCTCGGCTGGCTCGACCGCCAGAAATCGCTCCTGGTCTGACGCTCCAGATTCGTTCTGGTCATGCGTTCCCGCCGTAGAGGCGGAATGACGTGACCAGAACGCAGATTCAGCCCAGGTGGGTGCTGTGCCAGTTCCAGGCGCTCTCGACGATCTGGTCGAGGCCGTACTTTGCGCTCCAACCGAGGGTGGCGTGAACCAGCGTTGGATCGGCGAAAGTGGACACCGGGTCGCCGGCGCGTCGGCCGACGATCTCGTGGGGGACCTCGCGGCCCGAGACCCGCTCGGTCGCGGTGATCACGTCGAGCACGCTGCTGCCCACCCCGGTGCCGACGTTCAACGACACTGTGGGGCCGCCGCCGGTGAGGTGGTCGAGGGCACGGATGTGCGCCTCGGCGAGGTCGTCCACGTGGATGTAGTCGCGGATGCAGGTGCCGTCGGGAGTGGGGTAGTCGTTGCCGAACACCTGCACCGCGCCGCGGCGGCCGAGCGTGGCCTTCATCACCAACGGCACGAGGTTCTGGGTAGAGGTCCAGTCCTCGCCGATCACCGAATCGAGGCTTGCGCCAGCGGCATTGAAGTAGCGCAGGTTCACCGCATTGAGGCCGTGGGTTGCGCCATACCAGCCGAGGATCCGCTCGACTGTGGCCTTCGATTCGGCATAGACGCTCTCGGGGTGCAGCGGCGCGCTCTCGTCGACGGGCACCGAATCAGGGGTGCCGTACACCGAACAGCTCGACGAGAACACGAACTGGTGCACGTCGGCGGCGAGGATCGCCTCGACCAGATCGACCGTGCCGGCCACGTTGTTGAGCCAGTACTTCTCGGGGGCCAGCATCGACTCGCCGACGTTCTTGTAGGCGGCAAAGTGAACCACCTGGGTGATGCCATGGCTGCGGCACAGCTCGGTCACGAGGGAGCGGTCGCGGATGTTGCCGACCACGAGCTCGGCGTCGAGGACAGCGGCGCGGTGGCCGAGCTCCATCGAGTCGAGCACCACCAC
>JAYURF010000075.1:0-6148 GCA_043756365.1 Acidimicrobiales bacterium | reverse complement strand
CGGTGCGCACCGCCGCCCACACCCCTGCGATGCTGCGCACGGCTGCGCTGGCGTCACCGTCGGCGATCATCACGCCCGACAGCTCGCGTGCCTGGCTGGTCAGGCGTTCGAGTAGTTCCAGCGTGGTTCCCGTCGGGACGGTCGTGGTGGTCACCACGGTGACGGCCGGCTCCCGGCTGGCGTCGTAGGTGGTGGGGGCGCAGGCGGTCAGTGCCCCAAGCGTCGTGGCCAAGGTCAGCACATGTACGCCGGTGGTGGTGCGCATGATGCCCGGTCGGCTCAGGCCATCACGAGGATGCGCGCGCTGGCGAAGGCGCCGACACCCACGTGACGTCCGTCGATCTCGACCGTGATCGTGCCGTCGGGCGACGTGGCCGTGAGCACCCCCGAACGCCCGGGCTGGATGCTCGATTCCTCGAGGAAGTCGAGCAACCCTGGCGAGAACTCCAGTTCCTCGGGGATGCGATTCACCGTGAACCGCTGGCCAACATGCAGCGAGCTGAGCGGAGTCGACTCGGGGGCGAGGTACGTGGACCCAGGGATCGGGTTGCCATGCGGGCAGGTGGTGGGGCTGCCGAGCACCCGGTTCATCGCCGCCTCGACCGCATCGCTCATCACGTGCTCCCATCGGCCGGCTTCGTGGTGCGCCTCAGCCCACGACAACCCGAGCATGTCGGTGAGGAACCGTTCGGCCAGCCGGTGGCGTCGTACGACCTGCTGGCCGAGCGCCCGGCCGCGCTCGGTGAGCGCGATCGTGCCGGTGGTGTTGGTGATCAGCTCATCGGCGACGAGACGGTGGATCATTTCGCTGACGGCCGGCCTGCTGACCTGCAGCCGCTCGGCGATCCGAGCTTGGATGACATCGACGTCATCTTCGTCGAGTTCGAAGATGCACTCGCAGTACTCCTCGAAGGCGGGGTGGTGCTCTCCCGAAGCCGGCATCTGTAGAACGCTACCGGCCGGGCACGCCCCGGGTGCGGCGCAGCCAGCTCTCGGCATAGCGGAGTCTTCGTTGCAGCTGTTCGGTGGTTGCCGAGCTGACCTTGGCGACGCCGGCGAGGCGGTTCATCTCGGCGTTCACCTTGCCGTGGGCGAGGCCGGTGAGGTCGACGAGGCGTTGGGCGACGAGCGAATTGCGGGCGCGTAGGTCGTCTTTGATCTCGGCGACACTGCGAGTATCGCTGCCGTCGAGACCGGCGTGACGAAAGCCGGCGTCGGTGGGGATCTCGGGCAGCACCAGGTCGAGGTCGAGGAGCCGGGCTGGATCCATGTCGGCTTCGGCACCGTCGGGCAGCTCCGGCTGATCGGGTTCGTCGTCGAAGGCCAACCCCTCCGCCGTGATGGTGTGAATCTGCATCCCGGTCGCGACCGCGCTGAGCACCGAAAACAGTGACAGCTGCTCCGGGTCGCCGTCGGTCGCGACCGGATCGAACGCGATGTCACCCTCGGGCGTGAACCCGTCGTCGTTAGGTACCGGGGGGCGCAGCACGTGGCGGCGGGCCTCGGCGATCAGGAACGCATGCGTACGCAGCCGGGCGTCGTCGGGCAAGAACACGTACGCCTTTTGGCTGCCACGGTCGTTCTGCCAGCGCACGAACCGGCCAACCGCCTGCCGGAAAAACAGCTCGGTGGTGACCGTGGTCGCGTACACCCCGACACGCAAGCGGGGGATGTCGACGCCTTCGCTGACCATCCGTACCGCGACCAGCCACGGCGCGGTGGAGTCGGCAAACTTCGTGATCCGGCTCGACGCCGTCGGATCGTCGCTGACCACCACCTCAGCCGGAACCCCGAAGTTCCGGCGGATCAGCTGGGCGATGCCCTGGGCGTGTTGCTGGTCGATGGCGATCACCAGGCCCGCCGCGTCGGGTTGCCCGCCGGGCATCGAGCGGAGCGCCTGCAACCGTTCGTTGGCCTGGGCGAGCACCGCCGGCAGCCAGTCGCCGTCAAGGCTCAGCGCGGTTCGCAGCCGCTGGGCCATGCCGTCGCGAGCGAGCTCGTCGTGGAAGTTGGCGCTGATGATGCTGCCATCGGGGGCGCTCCACTCCATCAGCCCATCGAAACGAGGGAAGTACACCGGCCGAACCACACCGCCGTCGCGCAGCGCATCGGCGTAGCCGTAGGTGTAGTGGCTGAACGCCGAATCACCCTCCGCCGTGGCCTGGTACTCGACGAACGGGATGGCTGCGGTGTCGCTGCGAAACGGTGTACCGCTGAGGCACAACCGCCGGTGCGCGGGTTCGAAGGCGATGCGAATCGCATCGCCCCAGGCGCGCTCGTCGCCGGCATGGTGGATCTCGTCAAGGATCACGAACGCGTCGGCCGACAATCCGCGCAGTGCCTTGGCTGTGGCTGCCGTGGCGACGTGTTGATAGGTGGTGACCAAGCCGTGCATGTCGCTGGCCAACCCGCCGGCCGGGGTCCAACCGGGATCGAGCTCGAGACCGAGGCGGTGGGCCGCGGCCGCCCACTGGGTCTTCAGATGACTGGTCGGGGCCACCACGATGAGCCGCCGGCGCTCGATGCCGAGCGCCCACCTTGCGCACGTGAGCGCGAAGGTGGTCTTTCCCGCCCCGGGTGTGGCGACGGCCAGGTAGTCGCCCGATTCGTGGGCCGTGAACAGGTCGAAAGCGGCTCGCTGCCAGGGCCGCAAGCGGACGCTCGGGCGAGTTTCGAGGCGAGGATCGGTGGCTGCGGACGACGACATGGGGGCCATCCAGTGTGCCGGAGAACGCGCCATCGGCCACCTTTGACGCGCCCCACCGCCACACGGGCAGCGCCCGCACACGTGTGCGTGAGCGATCAGGCTCACTGTTGGTGTGCGGCTCTCGCAAACGTGCTTGAACCGGGCGGACACGCCGGTGTGTCACCATTCGGGGCCATGAACCCCGATCGGTCGCGCGCTCATCCCTGGTTCGAGACGGGGAATGGACGCGCGGTGGTGATGAGCCATCACGGTTTGTCCGGCGATGGCGCGCCGGACGGGAGCCTCGAGGCGTATCGCGCCGCGTATGCGCTCGGCTACCGATGGTTCCAACTCGATGTGGTCCCCATCAAAGATGACCTGATCTCGCTGCACAGCCGATTCGGCCTTCGCCGCGGGTGCACCGGACGGCCGCTCGACGAGGTCCGCCGGCGGCTCGGCTACGACGTACCGACGGTCGGCGAGCTGCTCGGGCACCCTGGGTTGGAGCACGCCCGCTGGAACATCGAGTTGAAGGGGCGGGCGTCGGTGCCGCTGCTGGTCGAATTGTTGAAAGACTCGCCGGCGAGCGTTCGTGTGCTGGTGTCCGCGCCGATGCATCCGTTCGCGCTTCGTGAGCTGCGCGATACCTTCGGCGACCTCATCGCGATCGCTGCCCCCGTGCACCACGGGGGCGCCCTCGGTTTCGCGTTCATGCGCAGCTTGCACGCCTACGACAGCGTGCAGGTGCACCACTGGTTCGCCCGCCGCCGGGTCAAGTCCCCCGGTCGGGCCGGCCGGCTTCCGCAGGTGCAGGTCTGGACGATCGACAAGCCACACGTGCTCGACGCGGTGGTGGAGCTCGGCTGCCATCCGATCGTCGGCCGCAGCGACGCAGCCACCCGCGACCTGCTCGTTGCCACCGGCCGGTGGGCCGACATCCCGCACCCTGGACCGAGTGAAGCGGTGCCGAGTGAAGCGGTGCCGAGTGAAGCGGTGCTGGATGTTGAGCTGGCTCAGCAGCAGATGCGCCGGGATGGCGATGCAGTTGGGTTGGAGCCGATCAAGTTGCTGATGCTGGGCGGCGGTGGCTGGCGGGGTGCCTTCGGAGCCATCGGCGCGGTGATGTACCTGCACGACACGCACCGCTGGAGCGAGGTGCGCGACGTGGTGAGCATCAGCGGCGGTTCGTTCGTCGCCGCTGCGCTCGGCGCCGATGGCGTCGACGACACCGATCCCTCGGCCGCCCTCAGCGATTTGATCCGGGGCCTGCTGTCGATCGGTGGCCCCGTGCGGCGCCGGCTCGCGGCGCTTGGTTTGCTACTGCCGCTCGGCGTGGCGCCACCGGTGCTGCTGCTCGCAACCCGGTGGTTGGCGAGCAAGTTCTGGCGCAATCTCTTGCGGCGGGTCTTCGGTGATCTGGGCCCCCGTCAATCGGGGGCGCACCGCTACGTGATCTGTGCAACGGGCCGGGAGAGTGCCATGCCGCACTACTTCTGCGCCGGCGATCGGCATGACAACATCGACGGGCACGACGTTGCCGGCCTAGATGTGGCCGGGCCAGACGCTGATCCTGGTCGGCAGTGGATCATTCGCGACGTCGTGCTGTCGGCGACGGCGCTGCCGTGGGTGACGGGGACCCGGACGCGAAACCGTCGCGATGTTCTCGATTCGAGCGACCGGGGTCGTGGCGAGGTGCTCATCGACGGCGGTGTCACGGGCATGTTCGGCAACCAGTTCTTCCAGCGCCCGCCGTGGGTCACCGCCTCCGGTGATGGCGTGCGAACACTCGTGGTCGACTCCGGCCGGGTGCATCGTCGCGGTGGCCGCGTGCTCGAATGGGTGACGTCGATGTCGACCGTGGCGATGCTCGGCCGGTGGTTGCAGATTGCGTTGGACTCGGCGTTCCGCAACGAGATCTATCGCACCAGTGCCGCCTCGCCAATCCGAGCGGGTGCCGATGCTGTGCCGCTGTGGACCCACCTCGTCCGCGTCGCCGAGACCGACGAAGCCGATCTCCACTCGCCCGGGTGGACGTTTTCCGAGCGCGCCCGGCGGATCGAACACGGGCGGCGGATCGTGCACCGCTTCGGCCTGACCGGGCTGAACGAACGCAATGCGCTCACCACGATCGTGGTCGCCGTCGCCGCATGCGCCGCCGAGTTCGAAGCCGACCCGACCATCGAGTCGATCAGCGCACGGCTACACGACATTGGTGCGCAGCTCGGTGTCGGGAACAAACTCGCCGACGTGTGGCAGTCGCTCTAGCTGTGCGTACGTGGCGGCTTCGTGTGCGCTGTGTAGCTCTGGGGGCTACTGAACGCACACGAACTCGGCGCGGCTGCGTTCGGCGTGCGGCTCCGTGCCCCATTCCGCCAGGGCCGCGCCAGCTTTCGCTTCCACGTCGTCGGCGCCCCCGTCGACCTTCGCCAGCACCGCGTCCCACAGGCGACGTCTCCAGCGCAGCGGCCGCGAGCGGACGTCTGCATCGTCGCCGTCGAGGGCACGTAACGCGCGCGTACTGCGTCGCGATCACCGAGTTGGAGCAGGTCGCCGAGGCTGTCGAAACGGACTGCGGCCGCACGACTTCGTGTGCGCTGTGTAGCTCTGGGGGCTACTGAACGCACACGACACCCGGGTTCAGGGGGTGTCGAGCTGGGAGAGCTCGGGCCACAGCAGGTGTGGTGCGCCGATCCGCTCGACGAGCGAACGTGCGATCGCGACGTGCTTGGCCACCGCTTCGGTGTCGCCAACGGTCGCCGCCAGCAGCGCCAGGCCGTTATCGACGGGGCCGTGCGTGCTCAGGCCGTTCCAGGTCATCTGGCCGCTGTATGGGGCGAGGTCGACGCGCAACGCAGTGGCCAGACCGTGGTCGTTGGTGGACCAGATCGGCCGGCAGACCATCGAGGCCACCGCCGTCCACGTCAGGTCCTGAACCAGATCGAGGCGACGTGTGCGCAGATATGCCAACTCCCTTGCGACCCGGTCCTGATCGTTGGTCGCCTGCCCGACGAAGGCATCGATTGCGTGCCACGTGATGAAATCGGGGGCGCCGGCGAGCAGCAGTGACAACGCCCCGGACAATTCCCCGACGCGGTCCTGGGCTTCTCGGATGGGGAAGATCAACGCGCAGTACACCGCCATCGCCCACGACTCGGAGTAGCTCTCGAGGCAGGTTCGTAGCGCATCGTTGGCGAACGCTTCCGCTGCGTCGAAATCGCCGCAGATATGTGCGTACGCCGATTCGACCTGTAGCAAAGCCCGGTCACGCGGCCGTTCACGCACGAACGGGGTGATCTGGCGCAGATCGGTGACGCAGCGTTGTACGACCGCAAGGTCGGCGTCGATCAACCCCAAGCCGAACTGCAGGAATCGCGATTCCCACATTGCCTCCGGGTCGGCGAACTCGCCCAAGCGGGTTGCCGCAACACGGCGCAGCTCGATGTCGTCGGGATGGTCGAGCCC
>JAYURF010000074.1:0-6150 GCA_043756365.1 Acidimicrobiales bacterium | reverse complement strand
TGGCCGAGTCGTTCGGCCGGCGCCCACGCACGGTCGAGGTGCTGTAGGCGAGTTGCGTGTTCGGCCGTGCCGGGGAATCCCCGATCGGCAAGTACCCCACCACCTAGAGTCAACAACCGTGACGGTCTACGTCCCCGAGGAGTTCACCCAATCCGAAGCCGACATCCTCCGTCGGTACTTCACCAATCTCGACGGCCCTGTTTTCGCGCTCGTCAACCTGCCCGAGGTTGTCAAAGGCGCGCTTTTCGCACGGTACAGCCGGAGCGCGAAGAGCTTGCGGCGACTGTTCCTCGACGAATTCGT
Organism: Acidimicrobiales bacterium; assembly: GCA_043756365.1. Classification (GTDB taxonomy): domain Bacteria; phylum Actinomycetota; class Acidimicrobiia; order Acidimicrobiales; family Ilumatobacteraceae; genus VFMC01. The sequence continues at coordinate 5,847 of JAYURF010000074.1, read as the reverse complement.
CGGCGATCTTGATATGCAAGGTGACCAGACCGTTGATGCAACCATTGGTTTGGAGCGTGCTGAAGAACTGTACGAAAAGGTGTTCTTCGAGTACGGCGACGACTCTGTCGCCCAACTCGGCGGCGTCCACCTTGCCTGTGAGCAGGCATCGAACGTGTTGACGAAGGTGCTCGAATGGGGGCGGCTGATGAGCTACCTCGAGCAGAGCACCCGCTATGTCGCCTACGACGCCCGACTTGGTGGGCGGTACAGGTACTTCCGCGACCCTGCCGTACTGTCGAGCCGCCTCGGCACCCGCTACGTCGGCGACATGGACCGCATGTTCGATTCCTACAGTTTGCTGTTGTCCAAGGTGACCGACCACGTACGCGCCACGGTGGTCCGCGACCCGGCCGACTCCGACTTCGTGTACCGCCAAGCCACCCGGGCGAAGGCGCTCGACGCGGTCCGCGGCATCCTTCCCGCTGCCTCACTGTCGAACGTTGGCATCTACGGCTCGGGTCAGGCGTTCGAGATGCTGCTGTTGCGCATGCGTGCCCATCCACTGCCCGAGGCGCGCCACTACGCCGACTTGATGCTGTTCGAACTGCGCAAGGTGATTCCCAGCTTCCTGAGGCGGGTCGACCTGGCCGACCGTGGCGGACGGTGGGTCGACTACCTGCGCTCCACCCGAGGCAACACCAACGAGTTGGTGCGCACGTTGCTCGGGGAGACGCCCGTCGATCAGTCCGATGTGGTCGTCCTCGTCGACTTCGACCCGGATGCCGAGGACAAGTTGCTCACCGCCATCTGCTATCCGCTGTCGAACCTGCCCGAACAGCAACTTGCCGAACGGGTCCGCGCCATGGGTGCCGACGACCGGGCCGCGTTGCTCCGTGCATATGTGGGCGAACGTGAGAACCGCCGGCACAAGCCGGGTCGGGCCTTCGAGCGCGTCGACTACCGCTTCGACGTGTTGTCGGACTACGGGGCGTTTCGCGACATGCAGCGCCACCGGATGTTGACCATCGACTGGCAGGCGCTCACCCCGAACCACGGCTACGTGCGTCCCGAACTGGTCGACGATGCCGGTATGGCCGACGTGTTCGACGATGCCATGGCCCGCTCCGCAGCGTTGTACGACGCGATGAAGGACGAGTTTCCCGAGCAGGCGAGCTACGCCGTGTCGATGGCATACCGCCTGCGCTACTCGATGCAGTTCAATGCCCGCGAGGCGATTCACATGCTGGAGCTGCGTTCCTCACCCCAGGGCCACCCGGCGTACCGTCGTGTGGCGTTGGAGATGCACCGATTGATCGGCGAACAGGCTGGTCATGCGGGTATCGCTGCAGCGATGAATCACATCACCGATGTTGCCCCGGAGCTGGAGCGACTCGCGGCCGAGCGACGCGCCGAATCGCGACGCCACATCTAAGGTGTGACGGTTGTCACACCTAGATGAGGGTGTCTCTCGTCGTCTCGCTCGTATCATCCGCGGCCCGAACGGCTATTGGTTCCCTGGCTGACGGCGACATGGATGGATGCGAGAGGACACAGCGATGGCTGACGACGAGATGATGGAACCTGACGAGGAGCTCGACGCCGACGGGGCCGAGCTCGAAGGGCCTGACCTCGAAGACCCGGAGTTGATCGCGGAGGTGCTCGACGAGGATGGCGACGAGTTCGGCGACGATGAGGAAGCCTTCGATGACGACGAATCCGACGAAACCGACGAGGGCGACGACGATGACGACGAGGCGGCGAAGTCCGGGCCGGTCCGGCGCTCGGTGGCCACCGACGACGAAGACGACGACGACGACATCATCGCCCCCGACGATGTCGAGGCCGACCTCGACACCATCCTCAAAGACCGGCTGGTCGCTGCCGAGGACGAGACCAACGAAGATGAGGAGGAAGTCGAAGAGCGCGGCGAACAGGCCGACCGGCTGCAACCCAAACGGGCCGATGAGCAGCTGTGTCCCAACTGCTTCCTACTGGTGCGCCAGACGGCGCCGATGTGTCCAATCGGCGACGACGACTGCCCGTTGTTCACCCACTGAGGAACCCATGCTTCACAGGGCAGCCATGGCCAGGTTCATCGATCTTGCCGTGTACGCGCCCGTCGGCCTCGCGGTCACGGTCCGTGAGCGAGTGCAGCGCTCCCGCAGACGACGCGGTCGACGACCCGACGATCCCGTCAATCGCAGCGATGGGGCGCCCGACCAGCCTGCGCCGCCGCTGCCTGTGTCGCGCACAGTGCGTCACGCAGCCGGAGCGGTCAGCGACGCGCCGGGCGCCGACGACCTGCCGATCAGCGGGTACGAAAGCCTCGCCGCCATTCATGTCGTCGAACGTCTCGGCTCATTGACGCCGGCCGAGCTCGAACTGATCGAGCGCTTCGAGGCAGCGCACCGCGGGCGGCGCACCATTCTGGCCAGGGTCGCCCAACTGCAGGAAAGCTGATGGAATTCGTCGTCCGTCCGGCGTGTGCCAGTGATGCTGGCGCTGTCACGGTGCTCGAGGCCGAAGCTCGAGACGCGCTGACCGATGCTCGCGGGGGTCGACGGCTGCTGGCCGAGCAGCCACCCGTGGCGGATTGGGTTGTAGCAATCGCCGACCCGCAGCGCCAGGTGTGGGTGGCCGCTATCGGCGAGGTCGTGACCGGCTACCTCGAGCTCTGCTTGCCTGCACCCGGCGGCATCGGCGTGGTGCTCCAGGTGTACGTCGAGCCGGGTGCCCGCGAACTTGGCTTCGGCGATGACCTCCTCGCCGCGGCGATCGAGGCCACGATCACCGCCGGGGGAGTGGAGATCGAGTCGTTCGCGCTGCCCGGCGACCGCGAGACCAAGAACCTCTACGAGCGTGCGGGCGTGACCGCTCGCAAACTGATCGTCTCCAAACGTCTCGTCTGACGACGCGGTCGCTCAGCAACCCTGACAGGCGGGCGGTCGCTTTTCGACCGTGCCAGGTGGGCGGGCGCTCAGCGACCGTGCCAGGTGGGCGGGCGCTTTTCGATGAAGGCGGTGAGGCCCTCCTTGGTGTCGTCGGAGGCGAGGACGCGAGCGAACTGCTCGTTGGTCATCTGCTTGAGGGTCGCATCGTCGTTGGACGCGGCCGCCAGTACCACCTGACGGCTCGCCCACACCGCGAGCGGAGCGGACTTGCAGATCTGCTCGGCGAGCGCCATCGCGGCCGTGAGCGCCTCGCCAGGCTCGACGAGGCGGTTGACGAGGCCGAGGTCGTAGGCCCGCTGCGCGGTGAACGGCTCACCGGTGAGGATTGCCTCCATCGCAACCGATCGTCCGATGGCCCGGGGGAGCCGGAACAGACCGCCGGCGCCGGCGATGAGGTTGCGCTTCACCTCGGCCAGTCCGAACGCCGACCGCGTGGTCGCGACCACGAGATCTGCGGCGAGCACGATCTCGCACCCGCCAGCGGTGGCCAGGCCGTCGACGGCGACAATGACCGGCTTGGTCCGGTCGCGGTAGGCGAAGCCGGCAAAGCCGCCGCGCTTGGTGTTCAACCCCGCGGCATTGCCGGCGTTGATTGCCTTGAGGTCCGCTCCGGCGCAGAACACTGGCCGTTCCTGTCCAGCAGTGTTGGCCTGGATGATGCCCACCCACACCTGCGAATCGTCTTCGAGCTGATCGATCGCTGCCTCGATCCCTGCGGCGACGTCACCGTTGATCGCGTTACGCGCCTCGGGGCGGTTGAGCGTGATGATGCCAATGCGGCCGTGTACCTCGTAGAGCACGATGTCGGACATGGCAGCCGATGGTACGGCGCAGCTTCAACAACCGACGAACCGGTACGCCGGTCCGCCAGTTGTCACGACGTCGTGGACTCGCCCTCGGTATCCGTCGACGCAACCGCTGCCTCGACGTCCGCCGCAATCTCGGCTTCGGCGGCAACCTCCGGCTCGGGCTCCGGCGCGATCTCGGGCTCGACAGCCGCAGCCGCAGGTTCGGGTTCGACGGCGGCTGGTTCGACGGCGGCTGGTTCGACGGCAGCTGGTTCGACCGCGGCTGGTTCGACCGCAGGTTCGGGGTTGGTGGGTGCCGTTGGTTCAGCGGTTGCCGCGGCGGGCGGCTTGGGCGGCTTCGACGCTGCGGAAGCGGCCTTCTTGGCTGGCGGAGCCGGCTTCGTTGGTCGCAGCGGCTTCGGGGACGAGGTTCCGGCGGCAACCTCGATGCCGAACAGGGTGGCAATCTGGGGCAGGAGCGGGGCAAGCCGCTTGATGGTGGCGAGGAGTTCGTCTCCCGGGTTCTCCGGTCGCGCCGTCGGTGCGATCTGAGCCCGCACCGGAGAGAACGCGGCTGCTTCGAGGACTGCCGACCAGCGATCGGTGGCAGCGTCCGCGGTGAGCGAGGCGACGGACGCGTCGATGAGACGCTTGGCGATCTCGGCCGGGAAGCGGACGCCGGCTTTGGGGGGCTGCGACGAGAGCTTCAGGGCCCGGATGACGCGGCCCACCGAGATCGCGGCATCGATGTCGCCGTACCACAGGCCGAGTTCTTTTTCCTGCTTGGCCATGAGGGCCAACTTCAGTTCGGCCGCAAGGTCGCGGGTGGTCTCGTCGCGAGCGACCATCGGATCATCGGATGCGGCTACCACGCTGCGCAGATCGCGCAAGTCGAGCTCGTCGAGATCGGCCTTGGCCGCGTCGGCCCGGTCGAGCCACTCGGCAACTCGCAACTTCGGGAGCAACTGCTCGGCCATCGACAACATCCCTGCGGCAGGGATCTCGTCGTTCCCCTCCGCTTTGAGGCGGGCGTTCTGCTCGTTGATCGCCTGGCGGACCGCCGGGATGCCGCCCTGCAGGGCGCGTTCTGCAACCGGGCGCTGTGCCTCGGGTAGTTCGGCCAGAACGAGGTTGCGATGGACCCGGCCGGGCTTGAGCCGGCGCGCTTTGGGCCGCTGGGGAAGCTCGGGTGGTGGCGTGAAGTGGGGCCGATTTCGGCGCTCGGGACGTGGCCCACGGCCGTCGCCGCCTTCGCTCCCTCCTGCGGGGCGACCATCTCGCGAACGGTCGCCGCCAGGACGGCTTCGATCGCCGCCTGGCCGGTCGCTGCCCGGGCCCCGGGGCCGGTCGCCACCAGGCCGGTCGCCACCAGGCCGGTCGCCACGCGGGCGATCGCCACGCGGGCGGTCGCCACGCGGGCGATCGTCGCCGTCACGGCGGGGGCGCTCCCCGCGCTCGCGCTTCGCGAGCTGCTGGGTCACTTCCTCGAACGCTTTGTTGCTGGGGATCAGCTCGATCTGGCCGCTCTTGGTGGGCCGTCCCTTTGGATCCAGGACCGACACGATCGTGATGCCTTCCAGCTCCATCTCGGCATCGGCGCGGTACACCCCGCCCACCTTGGCAGTGCCGGGTAGCAGGGCACCGTCGAGCGTGCCTTTCGGCACGCGGGCACCGGCAGCGCGCCACGTCCACGACCCGTCGGGGCGCGCGCTGGTCAATTCGATCTCGATCCTTCTGGACATGGTGAAGCACCGTATCTGCGGCGGCGTTGGTTCTGCACGATCTGAGCGCGCTCGATACCGTGACGACGTGCCTATCTATGCCCTTGGGGCGAACGTACCCAACATTCATCCCGACGCCTTCGTGCATCCGGACGCGGTGATCATCGGATCGGTCACCATTGGCGCCGATAGCTCGATCTGGCCGGGCGCGGTCCTGCGTGGGGACGAGGGCACCATCACCATCGGTGCGCGAACGTCGGTGCAGGACAACTGCGTGCTGCATACCACCGAGGCCTTCCCGACCGTGGTGGGCGACGATTGTGTGATCGGGCATCTCGTCCACCTCGAGGGGTGCACGATCGAGTCCGGCTGCCTGATCGGCAACGCCTCGATCGTGCTGCACCG
>JAYURF010000073.1:0-6176 GCA_043756365.1 Acidimicrobiales bacterium | reverse complement strand
GAACAGACGATATGGACCGTGAACGGCGCCGAACGACGCCTGTCGGGGCGACGCCGGGGAAAGGGTCATGCCTTGTCGACCGGCGACGCGAAGCGTTTGCTAAAGGCGTCGCCGGGTTCGACGGCGAAGTGGTCGGGACCGAACGTGACGGTGAAGTTCTCCATGAACCCGATCTGCCCAAGGATGATGGAGGTTCCTTGGTTCGGCCACGGGTCGAGCACCCCGGCGAGTCCGTGCCATGACCGTCGAGGGTCGTTGGCCCCGACAGGAGGAATCGCTTGCAACGCGAGTTCAAACAGTCGAGCGTCGAACGCGCGGCCACCGAGCCGGATCGGGAGCGTCTGTCCCGTTGCTATTGCCGCGTCTCCCACCGAAGCGATCACTTCTTCGGAGACAACGGTCAGCGGACCGCCAGTGTCGATCAACGCGGTGAACGACGACCGCCGGCCCGGAACTGCGGACGCGCACGGCCGCCCGAAGAACCGGTCGACCGAGCGTTCCGTGCGACTCACCGAAGGCGGTGTAGCCGAAGACCCACGCGTCAGCCAAGACCGAACACGACAGGCTCGCCGGGCACCGGGGCGCGCATGATCTCGAGATCGTCGACGTCCAGCTGCTCGGCCTGGTCGATCACATCGGCCAGCTCGTCCGCCGACGCATGGACGTGACCATCGGGATCTACGGCGACCCATTGGCCGGCCCACTGATGAAGATCCAACGTGCGAACCATGGCTGCATCGTACCCTACGAGTCGGACGTCGATTCGTGGAGCGCGGACCCGCCGTTGCCGCCGACGACTGCTGCAAGTCGACGATCCAATTTTGGTCACATCTTGGTCACCAAAGATTCAGCACCGGGCGAAATCAGGCGTGACCAAGCAACACGGCGCTCCCCCAGAAATGTGTCTTGAGTAGGACGAATGCGGACGAGGCGTCACCAGGCAACACCAGCCAATATCGCCGGAAAGCAACTCGTAATGAAAAGGTCGAGAGTCCGATTCTCGCTCTGGGCTCCAGTGTGACCTGGTGTTGCGCATCACGAACGCACGAACGTGGCAAGCACCGTCCAAGATCCACCGACCCCGCGTACGCTCAGCTGACCGTGATGGTCGCGGATCGTGGGATGGCGGTGTTGTTGCCGCCGTTGGTGGTGCCGCCGTTATCGGTGAGTTGGATCGAGATGGTGGTGGTACCGGTGGTGCCGGATGGGGTGAAGGTGAGGGTGCCTGCGGGGCTGAGGTTTGGTTGAACGCTGAAGAGGGTGGGGTCGGCGGCGGTGATGGTGAAGGTGACTGCTTGGGTGGTTTCGTTTCCTGGTCCAGCGGTGATGCCGGTCGCCCATCCGGTTTGGATGAAGGGCGGGTCGGTTGAGTTGATCGTGATATCGGGGCCAGCGGTGAAGGTGGGCCGGTCGTTGATCGGTGTGATGTTGATGGCGACGCTTCCGGTGCTGCAGAGCCCGCTGGTGTCGCAGACCCGATAGGCGAAGCTGTCTGCGCCGTTGGAGTCCGGGGTCGGCTGGTAGTTGATGGTGCCGTCGGGTTGTGGGGTGGCGGTTCCTTTGCCGGGTGGCGCGACGACGGTCACACTGGTGGTATCGAGGTTGTTGTCGGTGTCGTTGGCGAGGACGTTGATGGTCGTCGGGCCGTCGTCTTCGAACAGTGCGGGGGCGGTGTCGTTCAGCGCGACCGGTGCGATGTTGGCCATCGTGTAGCTCAGTCGACTGGGACGGCTTCCGCTGGCGGCGATCCAGAGGTCTTTGTGGCCCGCTTCGATTTGAAGGCGGAGCTGTCGGCCGACGGGGAAGGTGTGGGTGATGGCGCCGAGTGAGATGTCTACTTTGACCCAGTCGGCGACGCCACCGTTGTAGTCCGTGATGTGGGTGTCCGTGTGGCCGAGGGTGACGCAGCCGGTTCCGAGGTTGTTGCAGTCGTAGAGGGTGATGTCGGGGTGTCCAACTTTGCCGGGTTGGAAGTTCTCGATGGTGCTCCAGAGCTCGAGCGTGACCGGGCCGTTCAGTGCGAGTGCTGTGCCCGATATGTTCCGGATCCAGGTCTCGGTGCCGAGCGGCCAGTCCTTGACCACGGTGATGCCGGGATTCCCATCGAGGTCGGAATCAGGTTCGGGTGTCGATATGGCTGGCGCAACCGCCGTCATGTTCCAGGTCCCGAGTGTCGGGGTGGTGCCAAGGTAGAGCCCGCCTGCGGTGAGGCCGGAATCAACCGTGATCGTGACGGTGGTGGACGCGGTGAGACCGGTGGAGTCGGCGAGTTGATAGGTGAAGGTGTCGGTACCGATGAATCCGTTGGCCGGGGTGTAGGTGAAGCCACCGTCGGTGGCGAGCGTGACAGTTCCGTTGGACGGCCCGATGATGGGTGTCGGGTTGATAGCGAGGGCGTCGCCGTCTTCGTCGTAGTCGTTGCCGATCAAACCGGGTGATGCGATCACGCGTGCGGTGTCTTCGGCTGTGAAATAGGCATCGGCGGTGGCGACGGGTGCGTCGGATTGTGGGTTGACGGTGATCGTCACGGTGGTGGTGTCGTTGCTGCCGTTGCCGTCGGTGACGGTGTAGGTGAAGGTTTCGGTGCCGTTGAAGTCCGGGCCGGGTGTGTAGTTGAACGAACCGGACCCAAGGTCGGTGACGGTTCCACCATCGATGCCGGTGGTGTCCACGGAGACGACGGTGAGTGGGTCGCCGTCGGCGTCAGTGTCGTTGGCGAGAGCAGCGACGGTGACGCCTGCGCTGTCATCTTCGTTCACGGTTGCAGTGTCGGCGATGGCGGTGACGGGGTCGTTGATCGGGGCGATGGTGATGGTCGCGGTGTGGACGACGGAGGTGTCACTCCCACCGTTGCCGGTGCCCCCGTTGTCTGCGGCGGTGACCGTGATCGTCGCGGTCCCGTTGGCGTTCGCTGCCGGGGCGAACCTCAGTGTTCCGGAAGGGTCGATCGCTGGTTGGCTCGCGAACAGAGATGACTGGTCGGACGTCGTGGTGAACGAGACGGTTTGTGCTGTTTCGTCGATGGGACCGGGCAGGGGCGTAAGTGCCCATCCTGTGATCGTTGATGGGCCGCTGTCTTCGTTGACAGTGGTGTTGCCGTTGTCCGCGAACTGCGGCGGATCATTGACAGGGGTGATGCTGATTCTGGCGAGGTGCGCGACGGAAGTGTCGTGTCCGCCGTTGGTGGTGCCGCCGTCATCGACCGCTGAAACCGTAATGGTCGCTGAGCCGTTGGCATCGGGGGCGGGCGTGAAGGTCAGCGCGCCGTTGGTGTCGATGGCGGGAAGAGTGGCGAACATCGTCGGCTGGTCGACGGCGACGGTGAAGCCGACGTTCTGTGCGGACTCATTCGACGGTCCAGCCGAGATCCCGCTTGCCCATCCGTTGATCGCGACCGGGCCGCGGTCCTCGTCCACGTTGATCGTGCCGGCATCGAGGAAGCGGGGCGTATCGTTTCGTGCCGCGATGGTGATCGTGAGCGTCGCGGTGTCGCAGATGTTGGTCGTCTCGCACACTTGGTAGGACATGATGTCGACGCCGTATGCGTCCGGATCTGGTTGGTACCGAAGTTCCTGCGCGACGACTTGGGCAGACCCCAACCCAGGTGGGCCAATGATGCTGATCACGTCGTTCGTACTGTCGCCGTCGGCGCTCGTGTCATTGCCGAGGACATCGACGTCGACTGGTGGGGAATCCTCGATCAGATTCGCAAGGTTGTCGCGTGCAGTCGGAGACGCGCTCGCTGGTACCAGTGGCGGAGCCGGACTTGGGGGCGGTGGCGGGCTGGCGCCAAGGATGGAGACGTAGACAGTGGCCTGCCCCCGTCCGCCGTTGCTGTCCTCGATTGTGTAGGTGAAGCTGGTCTGCGCGTTCGAGTCGGCGGGCGACTGGAAGGTGACGCTGTTCGCGGTAAGAACGACCTCACCGATGCGTGGTGGGGTCACTGAGACGATCGTCAATGGTTCGTTCTCGTCGTCGACGTCGTTGCCGAGGACATCGATCGCTTCGATCGCACCGGCCTGGGTGGTCACGTTGTCGTCTGACGCGTGCGGAGGACTGTCGACCGCTGTGACTTGGACGGTGACCGTGCCGCTCGCCACGGCGGCGTCATTGTCGGCGATGTCGTAGTGCAGCTGCAATGTGCCGACAAAGTCGTCGGCTGGCTGGAAGAGCACCCTGGCGTCGGAAGTCAGTGTTGCGGTTCCGCCGTCGAGTGACGAGACGGGGCTCACGGCCGTGAGCATCGGCCGTTGATCCTCCACGTCGGTGTCGTTCGAGAGTACGTCGATCGTGACCGCGGTCCCTTCGGGCGTGGTGGCGCCGTCCGGCAAGGCAAGTGGCGTGTCGTTCACGGGTTGCACGTCAACGTCGATCCGCGCGGTGGAGCATCGGTCGTTCCAACAGGCTTGATACTCACCAGCCGTACGTCCGAACCAGTTGTCATCGGGGATCAAAACCGAAGGCGAGGCAGGATCGAGGCGGAGGTGGTCCGGCACGACCGTGACGGTCATTTTGGTCGGTGCATCATCCCCGGCGTTCGTCGCGTCGAGCGTGATTCGTTGATCTTCCAGTCCCCGGATTACCAAAGGCAGCGCAACCGGGGAATCGGCGAAGGCGACTACCGGTGGGGGCACGGGCCTCGGTGTGGGGTCACTCCCGGTGAAACCGCCGGCCACGGCGATCCCGACCGACAGGAGCGACGACGCAGCCGTGGCGGCGGCAGTACCGATCGGGACGTTGGCAAGCGCCGGAGCCTGCGCCAGCCACGACAATGGGCCCATGACGAGTCGGAGTTTGCCGACCGCGATGTTCAAGAACGCGCGCACGACGGTGGCGTCGAAGTGCGTACCGGCACAACGCAGCAGTTCCGCTCTCGCGGCCTCCGGCGTCATTGCCTTTTTATAGGAACGCACCGAGGTCATCACGTCGAACGCATCGGCGACAGCGACGATCCGTCCCGACAGACTGATCTGTTCCCCCGCCAGCCCGAAGGGATATCCCTTGCCATCCCACCGTTCGTGATGCTGACTGGCAGCGTCGGCCCATTCGCCGAGCCACGGTCGGAGCGGCTCGACCAGCCGCACCCCGGCAGCCGGATGCTGCTTGAGGATCTCCCATTCATCCTCGTCAGGCCGACCAGGTTTGTTCAAGATCGATTTCGGAACCTCGAGCTTGCCGATGTCATGAACGAGTCCGGCCCAGTGCAAACGGTCCAGGTCTGCTTTCGGCAGGTGGAGCTCTTCCCCGATCATCAGTGTGTAGGCGCGGACACGCTCGGTGTGACCACGAGTCATCCGATCGTGCGCGTTCAACGCGCCCGCCAACGCCACAAGCCGTTCGGCCGCGTCTTGAAAGCCGGCCTCGCCATCGAGTTCACCGTGTTCGAGTGAGCGCTGCAGTTGTCGCAGCGTGTTGGTCCGCATCGCGATCTTGAATCGGGACGGCGAGTGATCGGGAAAAACCAACGACAACCTGAAAAGGGCCACCAGCGGCAGGAACCGACGCATCACCCGTTCGGTCGCAGTGAGCACCACCGTCGACGCAAGCGTCAAACCGATCCACCAGCCAACCACTCCATACCAGCGCTCTGGTCGATGGACGATGCGGCTCGCAACCGCAACGAAACCGACTGATACCAGGATCGGCCCGAGCACCACGAGCAGCTTCAACACGCGTGCGAGCACGGGCCGTTCCGACCACCGATCGCCATCCAGCCCCGGATCTGGTTCGGCGGGTGGCTTCGTTTCAGTCCGCTGAGGTGTCACCAGCATCACGTGGAAATCATCGGCAACCGATAGGTCGAGGTTGAACAACTGGTGGCGGTTTGCCATGTCGGCGATGGAGTGAGCGTTCGATCGACATCGGGCGCGGAGCGGGGGCTTCGGGTTGTTCACTCGGGCCGTCACCGTCGGTACGCCGAACTCCGCTTCGCCAACAACGAGATCACCAGGTTGCCCTCATCGTCGCCGGTCACCGCTGTGACCACGTCCGCGTGTGGAACAGCCGCCCAAGGGTTACAATCTGAAGAAGCGTCGACGCTGGCCGTGGGTACTGCTGGCCATCGTTGTGGTCATCGTTGCGGCAAATACCGTGGCACCGAAGGAAGACAAAAGTGCATCGTCCCCAGGGGCGACTCCCCCGACTCCGCTCGCAATCGGCGCCACTGGCACGACATC
>JAYURF010000072.1:0-2261 GCA_043756365.1 Acidimicrobiales bacterium | reverse complement strand
GCCTCCGCAACGCGGCCGCCTGCCTGGTGCGCGCCGCGGGGAAGCGCACGAGCATCGCCACCACGCTTGCCGATCTGGAAGGTGTCGATGCCAAGTCGGCGGGTCAGGCTGTGGCCGAGGGCGCGCTGCTCGCCGCGTACCGGTACCTCGGATTGAAGACCGATACCTCGTCGGCGTCGGTGCTCGCGTCGATCACATTGGTCGTCGGCGACAAGCGCTCGGCGGGCGTGCGCCACGGTGTGGAACGTGGCGTGGTCATCGCCGGTGCAGCGTGTCTTGCCCGTGATCTGGCCAACACCCCGCCGGCGCACCTGACCGCGCGGATGATCGCCGACAAGGCCGTTGCGCTTGCTGCCGAAACGGGGATCACCGCCGAGGTGTTCAACAAAGATCAGTTGGTGGCGATGGGGTGCGGCGGCATGGTCGGGGTCAACAGCGGCAGCGCCGAGCCGCCGCGCATGGTCCGCCTCAGCTACACGCCCAAGAACCCGACCGGGCATCTCGCGCTCGTCGGTAAGGGTGTGATGTACGACTCGGGTGGCATCAGCCTCAAGCCGTCCGACGCCATGCACGCCAAGATGAAGATGGATATGAGCGGCGCGGCCGCGGTACTCGCCACGATGACGACGCTGAAAGCCTTGAAATGCAAGGCGACGGTGACGGCGTACCTGATGTGCACCGACAACATGCCGTCGGGTAGCGCGTTCAAGCTCGGCGATGTGCTCACCTTCCGCAACGGCAAGACCGCCGAGATCTTGAACACCGACGCCGAGGGCCGGCTCGTGCTTGCCGACGGTCTGTCGCTGGCGGTCGAGGACAAGCCCGACGCCGTGGTCGACATCGCCACCCTGACCGGTGCGTGCGTGGCTGCGCTGGGCCCGAAGATCGCCGGGGTACTCGGTAACGATCAGGCCTTTGTCGACAAGGTGAAAGCCGCGGCTGCTACATCGGATGAGCCGATGTGGCAGCTACCCCTGGCGCAGCAGTACCGGAAGCTGCTCGATTCGCAGGTGGCCGACATGAAGAACATCGGCGGCCCCTACGGCGGGGCGATCACTGCGGCATTGTTCCTCAACGAGTTCGTCGGCGATACCCCGTGGGCGCACCTCGACATCGCCGGGCCGATGGACGTCGACTCCGATGATGGCTGGTTGTCGAAGGGTGCCACCGGCTACGGCACCCGAACCCTGATCGAACTGGCCACCACCTTCGCCCGCTGACGGCGTCTCGCTCCGGCGGAGCGATACCGGTGATCGTCAGGCTGCGCCAGGGTACGCACCGCTGACGAACGCGTCGGCAACCTTTGTCGCCTCGTGGGGGCGGATGCCGAGACCGAGCAACTGGCGCTCGATCGCATCGGTGGGATCGCCGGCCGACACCATCGCTTCGGCCAGGATCTGCGCCCGGCCGAGGTCGTCGGTGGGGGTCGCGCCGCGTTCCTTCCACTGGGCGTGAGATGCGCGGAGGTACTCGGGCATCCGCTCCAGTTGGCGCAGCGCCACCGGTGGAACCCGGCGACGAACAGCGATACCGCCGGTTACCGGTTGCGCCACGCCGAACATCACGCACCGGTTGAGCGAGCGGATGAACGGACTGCTGGCGCTCGGCGAGTAGGCCAGGCCGAGAGCGCCGGCGGTCTGTTCGAGGTCGAGCTCGTAGCCACCGGGGTACTCGTCCAGCCCGGTCACCATCCGCCGCAGCAACCACAATGCCGACGGGCCGAGGATGCTGAGCCAGAACAGTTCCGCGTACTGCGATCGGGTGTCGAATCCGATTCGGTCGACGACATCGTCGTGCCATGGCACCACGATGATCGTCGGGACGCCGGGCTGGATCTCGAGTGATGCGAACGACATGGTGCCCCCAAAGTGGCGAAGAGAATCACGAGTGCTCGGGGGAAGCGCCGCACTGACAGACATCGGTGTGTCGCAGCCGGAAAACGATCACCGGTCGAACCCCGATCGATCACCGTCGACCGACCTGTCGCACGTGATGAATTCTCCCGCGGGAAAACGCTGTGCAACGGGTTGTGCCACAGTGCTAGGAATGGACATCGACCGGCCCCGTGGGTGGATCACCGAGGCGGCGCGGGTCACGGTGCTCACCGGGGCTGGCATCTCGACCGACTCCGGTATTCCCGATTTTCGTGGTCCGAACGGGTTGTGGACCAAGAATCCGCTGGCCGAAAAGGCGTCGTCGCTGCAGCACTACCTGGCCGACCCAGCCGTGCGCAAGGCCGCGTGGCAGACCCGCGTGCACTC
>JAYURF010000071.1:0-2262 GCA_043756365.1 Acidimicrobiales bacterium | reverse complement strand
TGGCCTGGCTGCTCGACGGCACCCTGATGCTGATGGTCGCCAGCGTGATGCTGGCCTACGACTGGATGCTCGCGCTGGTTGCTTTCGCCGTGTCGGCCCCATTGGCGTTCGTGCTGCACCGGGTGCAGCGCCATCTCGTCAAGGCCTACGAACAGGCCAGGGTCGCCAACGCCGATGTGCTCACCAGCGTCAGCGAAGTGGTGTCCGGGGCCGAGACGCTGCGCGCCTACGACGCGGGGGAGCACTACGCGCAGGTGAGCAAGCGGGCCAGCAACCGTAGGTCGAACTCGTTCATCAAGGCCGGCACGATCGGCGCGTTCCTGTTCCCATCTGGCGAGGTGTTCAGCGTGCTCACCGTGTCGTCGGTGGTCACCGTCGGCCTACTGCGTGGACCGGGCAGCGGCCTGACCGCGGGCGCTCTGGTGGGGTTCATGTTCCTGACGTACCGGTTCCTCGAACCGATCGCCGAATTCACCGAGGTGATCGACCAGACCCAGACCGCGGTGGCCGGCCTGCGCCGGGTGCTCGGAATCATGGAGATACCCATCGGCCCGCCAGAGCCCGCACGCCCCACCCCGCTGCCCGACGGGATGCTCGGCCTCGACATCGAGCGGGTCACGTTCTCGTACCGGTCGCGATCCGACGACGATGAGCCGCCGGTGCTGATCGACGTGACCGCGCACATCCCCGCTGGCCAACAGGTGGCCATGGTCGGCGAGACAGGCTCGGGCAAGACCACCCTTGGGCGGCTGGTTGCTCGCCTGGCTGATCCGTCGTCGGGTGTCGTCAAGCTCGGCGGCGTGCCGCTGACGCAGGTGGCCAACGATCAGCTGCGCCTGCGCCTGGTGGTCGTGCCGCAGGAGCCGTTCCTGTTCGACGGGTCGATCGCCAGCAACCTCGGCTTCGCCCGCCCGCTGCTCACCCCGGCCGAGATCGAGTCGGCAGTGCTCGGCCTCGAGCTCGGTGACTGGTTGGAGAGCCTGCCCGATGGCCTCGATACCGAGGTCGGCCAGCGTGGCGCTGCGCTGTCGGCCGGTGAACGCCAACTCGTCGCGCTCGTGCGGGCTTCGCTCGTCGACCCCGATGTACTGGTGCTCGATGAGGCCACATCGTCGGTCGACGCGCTGACCGAGGTGCGCCTCACCCGTGCCCTCGACAAGTTGGCCTCTGGCCGGACCACGATCTCGATCGCCCATCGCCTGTCGACCGCGGCGCGCGCCGACCGGGTGCTGGTGCTCGACCACGGCCGCCTCGTGCAAGACGGCCCTCATCTCGAGCTCCTCGATCAGCCAGGCCCCTACGCCCGCATGTACGAAGCCTGGGTAGCCGCCACCGCAACGGGTGTTTGAGTGCTCCCCGGTCGACGTGCACCGGGAAGGCACAGGGCGCGTCGAGCTACGAGCGCCGACGCCTACATTGGTTTCATGCAGGTCACGATTGATCTCCCCACCGAACCCAGACTCGCTTCGAAGCCGAAGCTGGTCGACGTGGCGTGACCGTCGCCGAGTTTTTCGCCCAGATCGCGAGCGCCTTCTCCGGTCAAGACGACCCGCTCGAAGCGTTCATCGGGTCGGGGTCCTCGGGCAGTGGCGATCTCGCACGTCGCCATCGCGAGATCCGTGCCGACCAAACCGCCGGGCTCAGCGCACGCGATCTCCGAACTCGTGCGAATCCTTGTCGACACCGGAGTGTTGCTGGCTGCGGCCGACACCGACGACACCGATCACCACCGTTGCATCGCTGCGTGACTTCGCCGTCGTGCGAGTTGCCCACACCGACGCGTTCGAGCTGATCCCTTAACCCGCGGCACCACGTCGCACGCCACGCCATGTACTCCGGCGCGCTGGGGGGATGAGTTCAGCCTGCGGTGGGGTCGACGAGGACTTTGATGGCGCTGGAGGGGTCGTCGGCGAGTTGTTCGAGGGCGGCGGGAAGCTCGGCGAGCGTGACCGTGCGGTCGTGCAGCGGTTCGATGCGCACCTTGGCATCGGCGATCAGGTCGATCGCCTCGGCGAACTCGTGATGGAGGTATCCGAGCGAGGCCGACACGGTGACCTCCTTGATCAGCCAGGTGTGCGGTGAGATGGTTGCGTTGCCGCTGGCCAGGCCGACCACGTTGACCCGGCCGCCGCGGCGGACCAGGTTCACGGCCTGCTGGATCGTGGCGGGCACGCCGGCGCACTCGTACACCAGGTCGGCTCCGGCATGGGCGAACCGATCCTCGGCCTCTGCTGGGGTGAGTGCCTCGGTTGCGCCGACGGC
>JAYURF010000070.1:0-2265 GCA_043756365.1 Acidimicrobiales bacterium | reverse complement strand
TCCACTGCCGGTCGAGGTGGTGGTTCGCGGCTACATCACCGGAGTCACGTCCACATCGTTGTGGCGCCAGTACGCCGACGGCGCGCGCACGATCTACGGCTACGACTTCCCCGACGGGCTCGCCAAAAACACTGCATTGCCCATGGCGATCGTGACACCGACAACGAAGGCCGCGACGGGCGGCCACGACGAGCCGATCACATGTGCCGACGTCGTCAGCAAGCGCCTGGTCGAGGAGGCAACGTGGATGCATGTGCGCGACCGCGCACTGCAGCTGTTTGCCGAGGGCCAACGCGTCGCCAGTGCAGCCGGGCTGATCCTCGCCGACACGAAGTACGAGTTCGGGCTCGCCGCCGATAACGGCGAACTGCTGTTGATCGACGAGGTCCACACCCCCGACTCCTCGCGCTACTGGATGGCCGATTCGCATGCCGCCCGCCTCGAATCCTTCGACGAGCCCGAGAGCCTCGACAAAGAGGTCGTCCGCCGTGCCCTCATCGGTCTCGGCTACGACGGCAACGGCACGCCACCGGTGCTGCCGCCCGATGTCGTGGCCGCAACGACGGTCCGCTACATCTCGGCCTACGAGCGGATCACCGGCCTCACGTTCCGGCCGGCCTCCACCCCGGCCGCCACCCGCATCGAACAAGCCATTGCCGCGCTCGCAGGCAACACCGAACCCCCTACTTCCGCACCCACCGCAGAGGACCCAGCATGATCACCCGCATTCCTCTCACCGTCACCGCGTCGACCGGCACCGGGCCGGCACCGACCGTCCCGCTGCACCCCGGCCCACCGAAGCCCAATATGGCACTCGGTGACGATTCGCCGCATGACGAATGCGGAGTGTTCGGGGCATCGACACCGCACGGTGAAGGCGTTGCCCAGCTTGCGTTCTTCGGGCTGTTCGCCCTGCAGCACCGGGGCCAGGAGGCGGCCGGCATCGCCGTCAGCGACGGCAGCCGGGCCCGCATCCACAAAGACGCCGGACTTGTCGCCAACGTGTTCACGCCCGAATCGATGCTGCCACTCACCGGATACCACGCGATCGGCCACACCCGCTACAGCACCACCGGGGCCAACGCGGTGCGCAACGTGCAGCCGTTCCTGGTGGAGACCATGCACGGCCCGCTTGCCGTTGCCCACAACGGCAATTTGGTCAACGCCCCCGAACTGCGTGACGAACTGCTCAACCGCGGCTTCGGGTTGACTGCGACCAGCGACACCGAGGTGATGACCCTGATGCTCGCTGCGGCGGGCGGGCGGACGTGGGAGGAACGGCTCGAGCGCACGCTGCCGGCGTGGCGCGGTGCGTACTCGTTGGTGCTGCTTGCCGCCGACAGGGTGATCGCCGTGCGCGATCCGTGGGGGTTCCGGCCAATGAGCGTGGGTCGCCTGCCGCACGGCGGATGGGCGGTCGCATCCGAGACATGCGCGCTGAACACCATTGGTTGCGTCGAGATCTCCGAGGTCGCTCCCGGCGAAATCGTCACCTTGCGTGGCGCCGAAATCCATCGCCGCGCGGCGATCGCCCCGGCGGCCAAGTCGGCGCGATGCACGTTCGAGTTCGTCTACTTCAGCCGCCCCGACAGCGTGTGGGCCGGCCGCAACATCCACCACGTGCGCCAGCGCCTCGGCGAACACCTCGCGCTCGAGCACCCGGTCGACGCCGATGTGGTCATCCCTGTCCCCGATTCCTCGATCCCCGCGGCGATCGGCTACAGCCGGGCCAGCGGCATCCAGCACAACGACGGCCTGATCAAGAACCGCTACATCGGCCGGACGTTCATCGAGCCGACGCAGGACATGCGCGAACGCGGGGTGGCGCTGAAGTTCAATGCGCTGAGCGAGAACCTGACCGGCAAGCGGGTGGTCATGATCGACGATTCGCTGGTACGCGGCACCACCGCAGGCCCGCTCGTGAAGCTGATCCGCGAGGCCGGGGCGACCGAGGTGCACCTGCGGATCACCTGCCCGCCGATCACCAGTCCGTGCCACTTCGGGGTCGACATGGGCCACGACGACGACCTCATAGCGGCCCGGCTGAGCATCGAGGAGATGCGTGTGCACATCGGTGCCGATTCGCTGGGATTCTTATCGCTCGACGGGATGATGAGCGCCATTGCTGGCGCCGACGAAGACAACGGTGCAAGCGGATATTGCAATGCGTGCTACACGGGCAGGTACCCGATCGAAGTCAGCCAGGCCCAGCCCAAGCTTGGTTTCGAAGGCGTGCTCGCCTGATGCGCGTGGTCGTTGTCGGTA
>JAYURF010000069.1:0-2267 GCA_043756365.1 Acidimicrobiales bacterium | reverse complement strand
TCGCCGGGCTACACGCGCTCGCCGCCGTCGCCGCGCCGACCGGGCGGTGGCGCGTCGTCGGCCGGCCACTCGCCCACACCCTCGTCGAAGCCGTCCGGCTGGTGGTGCCCTTCGGTGGTGTGCCCCTCGCCACGCTGGCGATCGGCCAGGCCGCTGGCCCGCTGCTCGGCGTGGCCCGCGTCGGTGGGGTGCTGCTGATCACATGGGTGGTGTTCCAGATCGGTTTCGCGCTGGCCGGACCGTCACCGTGGGTTCCGCAGATGGCCAGCAACCGCCGTTCGCGCAGCGGTGCCAAGCTGCGCGGTCAGCCCCACGGAGCGATCGGCGCAGCCGTGTGCGTCGGGGTGATCGTGCTGGCCTCGGTCGCCCCCGACGGCGCTCCAACCGGCGAATCGTTGCGGATCAGCATCGTGCAAGGCGGAGGTCCGCAAGGTACACGGGCGATCAACACCAGTTCGCGGGCAGTGGTCGAGCGGCACCTCGCAGCCACGGCGACCATCGCCGCAGGAAGCGCCGACCTCGTCGTGTGGCCCGAGAACGTGATCGACGTGCCCGTGTTCGCAGCAAGCGTCGAGCGGGCCGAAGTCGCCGCTGAGGCGGCCCGGATCGGCGCACCGATCACGGTCGGTGTCACCGAAGATGTGGCCGCATCAAGCTCCCGCGCCGGAGGGGGCTTCCTCAACGCTCAGGTGGTCGTCACGCCCGACGGCGAACTCATCAGCCGCTACGACAAGATGAAGCGCGTACCCTTCGGCGAGTACATGCCGATGCGCGGCCTGCTCGACGCGCTCGGTGCCCCCGTCGATCAGGTTCCCCGCGACGCCATTGCCGGAAACGGCCCGGCGGTGGTCGAACTGGCCACTGGTGAACGGCTCGCCGTGGTCATCTCATGGGAGGTGTTCTTCGGGCCACGAGCTCGCGACGGGGTGAACGACGGCGGCCAGGCGATCCTCAACCCGACGAACGGTTCCAGCTACACCGGCACCGTGCTACAAACCCAGCAGGTCGCCTCGAGCCGGCTGCGCGCAGTCGAGAACGGGCGGTGGGTGGTGCAGGCATCGCCAACCGGGTTCAGCGCCTTCATCGCCGCCGACGGGACCGTGTTCGACCGCACCGGTGTCAGCGAGCAGGCCGTGATCTCACGCGTGGTCGAGCTTCGCTCCGGCACCACGTGGTACACCTCGCTCGGCGACTGGCCGTTCGTCGCGCTGGCCGCCCTCGCATTCGGCATGTGCCGGCTGATGCTGTTCAGGGGATCTCGAACATCACCGTGACCGGCCCGTCGTTGACGATCGAGACCTCCATGTCGGTCCGGAACCGGCCCGTCGCCACGGTCGCCCCCAACGACCGCAGGTGGGCAACAACCGCCTCCACCAACGGCTCGGCGTGCTCGGGGCGCGCCGCCGCGATCCAACTCGGTCGCCGACCGGCAGCGGTGTCGCCGTACAGCGTGAACTGGCTGACGATCAGCACCTCGCGACTGGTGTCGGCGACCGAACGGTTCATCACGCCAGCGTCGTCGTCGATGATCCGCAGGTTCCAAATCTTGTCGGCGAGCTTGCGCGCGTCCGCAGCGGTGTCGGTGTGGGTCACCCCCACCAGCACGCACAGCCCCGGCCCGATTCGGCCCACCTCGTCGCGTCGAGCGGCCTCGCTGTGGGCCGCACTGTCTCGCCCAGCGTCGTTGTCGCCTCGGCCACGCGTCACGACCGTCACGCTGGCCGACAGCACCCGTTGCACCAAGGCTCGCACAACCACCGATCCTGCCAGAATCGGGCCATGCTCGAGCTGACCGCAGGCGACGCCGTCGCCCTCGTGAGCCCCGACGGCGGTGGCCGAGTCGCCGCGCTCACCGTGGCTGACCTCCCCCTGTTGGTTACCGGCGATTCCTCGTCGCATCCGATGACATGGGGCTGCTATCCGATGGTGCCCTACGCCGGACGCGTCCGCAATGCCCGCTTCACCCATGGCGGTCGCACTATCGAACTCGATGAGAACGCGCCACCGAACGCGATCCACGGCACCGGCTTCGTCACCCCGTGGACAGTGCTCGACCACGGGCTCGACCATGCCGAGTTGTCATGCCCGCTCGATTGGCCCCTCGGCGGCACCGCCCATCAGCACCTGCAGCTCACCCCCGAGGCACTGGTGTGCGTTCTCACGGTGGTCGCCGGGCACGATTCGATGCCGGTCTCCATTGGCTACCACCCGTGGTTCGTCAAACCCGCCGATGACCGATTGGTGTTCACCGCGATGTACGACCGCGG
>JAYURF010000068.1:0-2268 GCA_043756365.1 Acidimicrobiales bacterium | reverse complement strand
GGTGGTTCAGTTCCGTTCGGAGCGTGCCGATGTCGATCAGTCGCGCCGGGCAGGATGGCCGGAGCCGGTTGGCGCAGGAACGAGGACGTGAGGGATGGAATCGATGGCCATGACAACGACGACAACGGCGACGGCTGGTCCGGCGGAAGCGCACGTGTGGATGGCGCAGCGCAGTTGCGGGCGATTCCGCGGTGCCGCTTGGGTCGCGGTCGTGGTGGCCGGGTTGGCGTCGTGCTCGGGGTCGCAATCGGTTCCGGCTCCGTCGTTCGCCGAGGTGGTGCCCACTTCGGTGGCGGTGGCGGTGGCGACATCGACGTCGGGTGCCGCGTCGACAACGGCGGTGACCGTTGCGGACACGCTGATTTTGGTTGAGTCGACGGTGCCGGAGGTGACTGTTGATGCCGGGGCGACGGAGGCTTCGATTTTGGTGACGCAGCCGAGCGTTGCGTTGGTGACGTTGCCGGCTGATGAGATCATTCCGGGGTCGTCGGGTCAGGCGGTGACGTTCTCGGCTGCGCTGGGTGTGAAGGTGGCGTCGGCGCCGGGGGTGAACACGCCGGGCGATACGCGGTTGTTGTTGCCGGAAGGCCTGTACGTACACATCGCCTGGCAGCCCGATCCCAACGATTCCAGCATCTTCAACCCCACCCCCGAAGACATCGAAATTCTCGAGGCCTACGCCAACGCGATGGCGACCTTCTATCGCGCATTCTTGACGACGGTGACCACGGAGTCGCCGGATTTTGCCACGTACTTCGTCGATGCGGGTGCCGGCTACGAAGCGAACTTTGCCGAGGCGCGCGACGGTGGGTATGTGGGCTCGCTGGGCAACGGGGTGGTACTACGGCCGTACGTGCTTGGTGATCAGCGATCGGACACGACGGCGGTGATCCTGGATTGCTATCTGCAGGACGAGGAGTACATCCTTCGCGACGGCGGCGTGCCGACACTTGGAGCATTGACAAAGAAAAGCACCTTGGCGACGATGACCAAGCAGAACGGGCACTGGCAAGTCGAGGAGATCGGGAGTGTGGTGGGGGCATGCTTGTAACCGGTCTTGTGAGCCTCGTCATGCTTGTTTCGCCAATACCGCCGCCTGTCGCCGGTGGTGGAGGGTCGCACACTCCGCCTACACCGGCGGCGGTCGCGGTGGTGGGGGGTCGGTCGGTGTCGGTGCGGGGCGAGTCGGGTGGGTTGACTCGGTTGACGTACATTCCTTCGGCGTCGCAGTTTGCTCAGTACCGGGGTGGGGTTCGCCAGACGTGTTCGATCACTGCGGATCGTGACGGATTCGTGTTGTCGAATGGCGATGTCGTGGATCGGGGGACGGTGGTGACGAGTCACTACGTGTTCGTCGAGGGGATCGCGATTCCCTTCGATCTGCCGCCGGCGGTGCTGCCCGATGATGTGGCGCATGTCGGGTCGCGGGGTCCGCTTGTGGATGCGATGCGTACGTTCACGGTGTTCTGTGATGGCACGTACTACGACATCAACCAGCGTGGGTTGATCGAGGTCCCTTTTCTCGATGTGTCGTTCACGCCGTTGGCCCGGTTGGACCAGCTCCGTAATGATCTGCAGTTGGACAGGCCGGTGGTGTTCGAGAATCCGGTGGTCGGTCGTTTCGGTGGGTTGGTGACGAGGTATCCGGTGTGGCTGGCGATCGGTGACGAGGTGTGGCGGCAGGAGGTCTCCAATCCGCAGGAGTACCGTGGGGCGACGTTGGAGTTGATCACGGTTCCGCGTGAGTTGGAGTTCGATGTCGCGTTCGTCCCGAACCCGGCCAAGCCGTCGCCGGCGTTTTCCGGTGTGGTGAGCTGTGTGCCTGGGGCCGGGATCTCGGCGAGTGGTGCCGGGGGTGTGATGCCGGCGTTGCCGGTGTTGCCGGAGCAGACGACGCCGGGTGTGAACGGTCCGTGCATGTGGACTCCGCCGGGGCCGGGGCGGGTGACGTTCACGGCGAGGATCACCTACACGGTGACGTTCCGGGTCGACGGGTACACGATGCCCGACGACGATCACGTGTGGGAGTCAGTGCCGACGGAGTTCGTCACCGGCGAGCTGATCGCGGTGAACACCAAGCCCTAAACCGCCTCGGGACGGGCACTGGGCGGCGAATCCCGACCAGGTTGGTAGGCTTTCGACCATGGCTACTTTCCGAGATCTGCTCAACGCGGCGAAGGCCGAGATCACCGAGATCGACACGGCGACTGCGGCCGAGCGCATCGACGGCGGCGCCGTCGTGCTCGACGTACGCGAACCCGACGAGTA
>JAYURF010000067.1:0-6199 GCA_043756365.1 Acidimicrobiales bacterium | reverse complement strand
GGCCGTGCCGCCGCACTCCAGTCGACCACCACAATCACATCAAACACCGGCACAGTCTGACGCCGATGTCGTTCTGGTCACATGATCCCGGCTCAGCGGCGGAAAATCCGTGACCCGAACGAGTGTCCGAGCGCGATAGACCGGGGGCATGACGAACTCTGCTGTGCACCTGACCGCTTGCACGCTCGACTGCCCTGATACGTGTTCGCTCGCGGTCACTGTGACGGATGGCCGGATCACCAAGGTTGATGCGGGTCCTGGCAATCCACTGACCGATGGTTGGATCTGCGCCAAGGTGAAGCACCACGCCCGCCGCGTCTATGCGCCCGAGCGGGTGATGACACCGCTGATCCGCACGGGACCCAAGGGTGCCGGCGAGTTTCGGCCGGCTTCGTGGGACGAAGCGATCGGTCTCGTCGCCGACAAGATGCGCACGTCGATCGCCGAACACGGCGCGGACTCGGTGGTCGCGTTCACGTACAACTCGTCGGCCGCTTCGATCGAGCGGGCCAGCTTGACCGAGGCGTTGTTCGCTGCCGTCGGAGCAACCATCGCCGAGCACACCATCTGCGCCCACACGATGGGCGCCGCATGGGAGAGCGTGTACGGCGAGATGTGTTCGGCCGATCCGCTCGATGTCGTTCAGTCACGCCTTGTCGTGGTGTGGGGGGCGAACCCCACTGTGTCGAACACGCACTTCCCGCCGCTGGTGCAGCGCGCCGTCGACCACGGGGCGAAGGCAGTGGTGATCGATCCGCGGCGCACGGCGATGGCCAAGCGCGCCGACCTCCATCTGCCGATCCGGCCGGGCACCGACACGGTGTTGGCGTACACGATTGCCGATCAGTGGCGGCGGAACGGTCAGATCGACGACGCGTTCTGCGCAGCGAACGCATCGGGCGCGCACGAGTTCCTCGCCCAAGCTGAGCACTGGCCGGTCGACCGTGCCGCCGAGGTGTGCGGGCTCGACATCGACGCGATCAGCACGCTGGCCGAGTGGTGGGCGCGGACCCGCCCGTCGATGCTGCGGATCGGGTGGGGGCAGGAACGCAATGCGAATGGTGGCGCCGCGTGCCGGGCGATCCTGGCGCTGCCCGTGCTTGGCGGCCACTTCGGCACCCCCGGCAGCGGGGTGATCGGCTCGACCGGTGCCGGCGAGATCCGGCCCCACCGCAGGTGGCCGACGTTCGACAGGATCGACCGGCGCGTGCTGCCGCTGCACCAGATCGGCGAGTGGATGGAACCCGGCACCGACGATCCCTGTCGGGTGCTGTTCGTGCAGGGCTCGAATCCGGCAGTGATGTGCCCGGATCAAACCGCGGTGCTCGCCGCGCTGGGTCGCGACGACGTTTTCACCGTGGTCCACGAGCAGGTGCTCACCGACACCGCCAGGTACGCCGATGTGATTTTGCCGGCGACCACGTCGTTCGAGATCGACGATGTGACTGGGAGCTACGGCTCGTACACGGTGCAACCGGTGCGCCCGATCATCGAACGCGTCGGCGCGAGCTGGTCGAACGACGAGGTCGGTCTCGCGCTCGCCCGGGCGATGGGCTACGACTGGTCGGCCTCGACTGCGTCGGTTGCCGTCGACGATGTCGGACCGCGCGCCATCGCGGGTGGCGTCGTGCAGTTCGTCACCACCTCGCCGGCAGACGGACGCGCCCGGCTGGTGGACGCGGTGCGTGGCGCGCCCGCGTATGTTCCCGTGGCCAACGACCATCCGCTCACCTTGATCAGCCCGGCCTCGTCGAAGCTGATCAACTCGATGTTCGGCGAGTTCCAAAGCCCGACACCGACGGTGTTACTGCACCCGTTCGATGCTGAGTCGCGCGGGCTGGCCGCCGGTCAGCGGGTGCGGGTGTCGAACGATCGTGGTTCGATCGTCGTCGCGCTCGACGTGCACGACGACACCCGTCCCGGTGTAGCGGTGATGAACAAGGGCGTGTGGCTACGCGAGCATGACGACGGCTTCGGCGTCAACGTCCTCACTCCTGCAACGGGCGATGCGCTGGTCAACGGAGCGTGCTTCAACGACACCCGCGTCGAGGTCGCCCCAGCCTGAACTCGTCGCCCGGCCTGAACTCGTCGCCCGGACGGACGTACGCTTGGGGCATGTGCCGCAACATCACCACCCTGCGCGGCCTCGACCCCGGTGCCACGACCGAGGAGATCGAGGCGGCCGCACGCCAGTACGTCCGCAAGGTGAGCGGAGTGCAGACGACCTCGGTCGCCACCGCAGACGCGTTCGAGCGGGCGGTGCGCATCGTCACCGACGCCACGACGCACCTGCTGGCCGAACTTCCGCAGCGCCGTCAACCACCACCGACGCTCCCGCCGCTACGCCGCATTGCCGCACGCTCGCGCTCGTAGCGTGTGTTCTGGTCATGTAATCCCGGCGTGGGGCCGGAATCGCATGACCGGAACGAGTGTCCGGCACGGGTTCAGGTGAGTGGGGTGTGGTCGAGGTGCGGCAGAACGTGACGTGCGAACAGATCGCACTCGTCGAGGTGCGGGTAGCCCGACAGGATGAATGCGTTGATCCCGGCCCGCCGGTAGGCGTGGATCTTGGCGAGTACCTGAACCGGGTCGCCGACGATCGCCGCTCCGGCACCGCTGCGCGCCCGACCGATCCCGGTCCACAACGCCTCCTCGACGAAGCCGTCGTCGCCGGACGCATCGCGCAATGCAGCCTGGCGTTGCACCCCCACGGAACCTGCATCGAGCGACCGTGACCTGATCCGTGCGCCGACCCCATCGTCGAGCCGTGATACCAGCCGATCGGCGGCATGGCGCGCGCCTGCCTCGCTGTCGCGCACGATCACATGGGCGCGCAGACCGAACCGCAGCGACCGGCCGTAGCTCCCGGCGCGTTCGCACATCCCATCAACAGTCGCAGCCACAGCAGCGACGGTGTCCGGCCATGTGAGGAACACATCGGCTTCCGCGGCGGCAACGTCTTTGGCCTCGTCGGAGAAGCCGCCGAAGTAGAACAGCGGGCACGAACCGTCGACGGTGCGCACCCGTGGTGGCTCGATCGCCAGATTCACGAAGTCGCCATCGGCGTCGAGGGGGCGACCGTCGAGCAGTGTGCGCAGGGCCCGCATCCACTCGCGTGTGCGGCGGTAGCGCGCCGTCGACTCCAACGTTTCGCCGGGCATGTCCGAGGAGATGATGTTGATCGCTAGCCGCCCCTGGCTGATTCGGTCGATCGTGGCGATTTGTCGGGCGAGTTGCGGTACCCACGTCTCGCCCATCCGGACGGCGAGCAAAAGTCGGATGCGTTCGGTGTGCGTGGCGATTGCGGCAGCGAACGCCGTCGAATCGATGCCGAGCCCATAGCCCGACGGCAGCAGCACGTTGTCGAAGCCGTTTCGTTCGGCGCACTGAACGATGCCGCGGCAGTGCTCCCACGAGCTCGCCAACAACGGATCGGCCACACCCAAGAACTCGTAGTCGTCGTCGCAGAGCGCAGCAAACCAGGACACCTCAACCGGCTGCAGATCGTCATCGACGGGGGCAGCAGCCGGGGCAGCAGCCGGGGCATCAGCCGGGGCATCAGAAACGGGTTGAGGCATTCGCCTATCTTCACACCATGGCCGATCAACCACTCCGCTACGGGATCATCGGGACCGGGATGATGGGCTGCGAGCACATCGCCAACCTGCGGGCGATGCCGGACCAAGCCCGGGTCGTCGCCCTTGCCGATCCCGTTCCGGCGTCGCTCGACTGGGGGCTCGCCGCGGTTGGCAATCCGATCGACGTCTACTCCGATCATCGGCGACTGCTCGCGCGTGATGATCTCGATGCCGTGGTGATCGCCTCACCGAACCACACCCACGCCGCCGTGCTGGCCGACGTGCTCGCGACCGATCTCGCGGTGATGGTCGAGAAGCCGATGTGCACCACCATCGCCGATTGTCGCGACGTGCAGCGGATGGCCACCGACCGCGACGCGCTCACGTGGGTCGGTCTCGAGTACCGGTACATCCCGGCGGTTGCCGCCCTGCTCGATCAGCTGCGCACCGGTGTGTGTGGATCGACGCGGATGGTGTCGATCCGTGAACACCGGTTCCCGTTCCTCGTCAAGGTCCACAACTGGAACCGCTTCAGTGCCAACACCGGCGGCACGCTCGTGGAGAAGTGCTGCCACTTCTTCGATCTCATGCGCCTGGTGGCCGGGTCGAATGCGGTGCGAGTGATGGCCTCGGGCGGCCAGGACGTGAACCACCTCGACGAGTTCTACGATGGCCGCCGCAGCGACATCTTGGACAACGCGTTCGTGATCGTCGATTTCGCCAACGGGGTTCGTGGCGCACTCGATCTATCGATGTTCGCCGAGGGTGGCCGCTACGAACAGGAGATCACCGTTGTCGGCGACGCAGCCAAGCTGGAAACGACGGTTCCCGGGCAGCGTGTGTTCGTCGGTCCTCGAGACGGGAGTGGCCAGCAGCGGGTGGAGGTGACCACCCCGACCGAGGTGGCGTACACCGGGTTCCACAGCGGCTCGTCGTTTCTCGAACACGTCCGGTTCATCGACGCCGTCCGCAGCGGCCGACCCGCCGAGGTGACCGTCGACGACGGGCTGTGGTCGGTGGCAATGGGCGTGGCCGCGCACCGCTCGATCGACGAAGGCATGGTGGTGCACCTCGACGATGCGGGCAACCCTGCGTAGCTTGGTAGCAGCAGGCCGACCATGCCACCGGTGGTACCATACGTGGTGTGACCAAGACCACGCTGTACCTGCCCGACGACCTGAAGCGAGGCGTCGAGCGGCTTGCGCGGGCCACCGGTGTCTCTGAAGCCCAGGTCATCCGCGACGCCATCGCCGCCCGGGTGCGGCCGTTGCGACCCCAGCCCGGCGTGTTCTCTACCGCCGACCTACGTGGTGCGGATGCCGAGACGATGCTCGAAGGGTTCGGCGAGCGGTGACTCCGGCGGCACTCATCTGCGATACCAGCGGGCTGCTGGCGTTCTTCAACGACGCCGACCCCGACCACGCGCGTGTGGTGATCGCGGTCGCCGAGGCGACCGGGCCGCTGGTGCTGTCGCCCTACGTGCTCGCCGAGCTCGACTACCTCGTCGCCAGTGGACTGGGTGTCACTGCAGAGCTCGCGGTTCTGGAACAGGTGTGGTCCGGCGCGTTCGAGTTCCCGCTGATCACCCCGAGCGATGTGCGCCGGATGGCATCGGTGATGAGCCGCTACGGCGACCCGCAGATCGGACTCGCCGATGCCTCACTGGTCGTACTGGCCGACGCATACGGCACCACCTCGCTGCTCACGCTCGACCACCGCCACTTCCGGGTCATCCGGCCGTTCGCCGCTGAGGCGTTCACCCTGCTGCCGTAAACTGCCGACCCGCTCTGTTGTGAGGCCGAGCGGGGCCCAGTGTCGTGGCTGCGTACCACCGATAGCATTGTCGCTTGTGCCTGTGGCCGGTTTCGGCCTGGTGCGTCCGCCGGTTCGGCGGCACCCGACGCAGACGTAGAGGAACGAGAAACGAAGATGGCCAAGCGCGCATTCCCCCTGGAACGAACTCGCAACATCGGCATCATGGCCCACATCGATGCCGGCAAGACCACGACCACCGAGCGGATCCTCTACTACACGGGCAAGAGCTACAAGATCGGTGAGGTCCACGACGGCGCGGCGACCATGGACCACATGGCCCAAGAGCAAGAGCGTGGCATCACCATCACCTCGGCCGCTACGACCTGCATCTGGAACGACCACCGCATCAACATCATCGACACGCCCGGTCACGTGGATTTCACCATCGAGGTCGAGCGCTCGTTGCGCGTGCTCGACGGTGCGGTCACGGTGTTCGACTCGGTCGCCGGTGTCGAGCCGCAGACCGAGACCGTGTGGCGTCAGGCCAACAAGTACAAGGTGCCGCGGATGTGCTTCGTCAACAAGATGGACCGCATCGGCGCCGATTTCTACCGCACCGTCGAGATGGTCAAGACCCGCCTCAGCGCGGTTCCCGCCGTCTTGCACCTGCCCGTCGGAGCCGGTGGGCCCGAGGCCAACAAGCCGTTCGTCGGGCTGATCGACCTCGTCAAGATGAAGGCGCTGATCTGGCGCGACGAAGAGCTCGGGGCGAAGTGGGACGAGCTCGACATCCCCGCCGACATGGTCGACCAGGCCAACGAGTACCGCGAGCAGCTGCTCGAAACCATCGCCACCAGCGATGACGA
>JAYURF010000066.1:0-6202 GCA_043756365.1 Acidimicrobiales bacterium | reverse complement strand
CGTGCTCTTCGTGGCTGCGGGCGCGGTCGCGGGTCAGAACCCAGCGAAGCACCACGGGGTCATCGGCCAGCGGAAGAGTCGTTCCGCAAGGTCGACTGTGCCTGATCGATGTTCCACGATTCGGCCGGCGGCTGCGAGCTGCAGCGCAGAGACCCCACCCATCACCAGCGAGCCCAGGTCGCCACTATCCAGCTCGATGTCTGGCGGCGTTGCCGTCGACTCACACCTCACCGCGCCATCGTCATCCGCCTCGAGCCGCAGCGTGGAGGGCAACAGACCCTGACGATCGTGAACCGCAATTGTCAACGCACCCGCCGATCGATACCGGCGGGCGGCCAATGCAGCCGGTGAGAGCACACGCACCCACGTGAAATCGACACGGTCACGCTCGCCGATCGAGCGTGCGTCGACGGTGAACCAGCGCAACGGATCGCCGGGCGGCCGTGCGTCTGCCGTCACCGAGCTGACCCAGTCCAGTTCGCAGCAGAATCGCCACAGGCGAGCCTCGTCGAGCGCCGTCAGACCGAGTAAGCCCTCGACCTCGCACGTGGCCCGAGGACGCCCGTGCTCCCATCGATCAGTCACCGTGTATCGCGCGCACCCAACGATTCGACCGGCTCGGCGAAGCACGATCAAGCGAGCGCCGCTCGGGTCATCGCCCGGTCGGGGCAAGATGCCCGCGTCAACCTTCCACCATCGCTCGGGGATGCCGGTGAAGCCGGGTCGGGTCGCGCGTATCTCGTCGTACACAGCCGATGCCGCGGTCCACCACGTCTCCGGATCGGCGATCACCACCTCGGCGTCATCGTCAGTCACAACCGGGAGGAACTGGGTCGTCGTCGCGTCGATGACGAGTTGCACCCGTTCGGTCGCCACGCCGTATCCAAAGCGACCGTAGATCGGGTACTCCGCAGCCACCAGATAGCTCACCACGTCGCCCCGATCGACTGCATCGTGGAAGTCCTGGAGGAGAAGTCGTGACACGAGCCCGCGGCGACGATGCGTGGGTGACGTCGTCACTTGGGTGAGCAGTGCCCCCTGCACGACGCCACCTGGCAGCGTCACCTGTGACGAGTGCGAGCGCACGGTGGAGACGATCTGGCCGTCGTCGAACGCAGCGCGCGTACGGTCGAGCTCCACCCCCGACCGAGCCCACTCACCGATACCGGCAACGGGCTTTGAGTGAAAACCGCACAGCACCGCGTCGTAGAAGGCTTGGATCTCGTCATCGACGATTGTTCGTAGCTCCAAGGTCATCGCAGGAGGTTAGACATCGGCGCTCACTCGACACTCGCCAGTTTCGTCGGAGAACGGCTCATTCAAAGATAGGGCTCATCACGGCGGCATCACCGACCGATGAACATGCACGACCAACACTGCACGACCAACACTGCACGATGAGCAGGAGGTGACCCCGATGACACGCCAGCACATGGATCTCCACGGCGGTGATCTCATCGTGCTGGCGAACGCCCTTGCCACCACCAGCGACGAACTCCGCGGTGAGCTCGAACGGCGACCCTGGTACGCGAACGACGTCCTGCGTCGGCCGGAGGTGGTCGAGGCAGTGCTGCACGGTACGGGACCCGACCAGCTCGCAGTGTCGCCGCAGCTGTTGTTCGCAGTGCTGGTCCACCGCACGGCCGATGAGTTGTCGGCCAGCGCGTGGGTGGATGAGTGGGCAGGGCCGGGCTGCCGGATTCCCGTGTTCGACGTCGAGCCACTGCTCGAGTTCGCTGACGCTCCGGCGCGGTTGCAGTTCACGGCGCGGCTGCTCGCCGACTTCGCCATTCCCGCCGCTACGCCGGTCCCGGCCGATCGTCTCGACCTCGACGAGCTCGTCGACTGGCTCGGCGTGGTCGAGCCAGTCGATCACGTCGTGTTGCTGTGCCAGCTCGGTGATCTCGCGTTGTTCCGCGCTGGTGTGTTTGCCGACAGCGTCGGCGCGACCGCCCTGTCGAGCGCGCAGGCCGAGCACCTCGGGCGGTCGGTACGAATGACCGACGACGAGTTGGACCATCTCGTCGACCATGGGTCGGCGACGCCAGGGCTGGATGCGCTCGAGACGTTGAGTTCGGCGTGGTACCGGGCTGCGGCCGAGAGCTCGCCATCGTCACCGGTTCTGCTTCGTGACGTCGCTCATCGGATCCGTGCTGCGCGTCGCTTTTTGAACCACGCCGCCGACCGATACCTCAATCGCAACCAGCCCCGCTGGGCACCCGGGATGTGACGAACAAGCGCCCGTGACATCAGCAGCCGTTGGCGTCGCGCAGACGCTGACACGCTTGGGCCGACCGGTGAGGTTCGAGCTTCACGATCTGCCGACGGAAGGACGCTCGCGGAATCGTGTGGATGTTGTCGAAGTTGACGACGCAGTTCGACGGGACGCCGTCTTCGTGCGTGGTCAGTTCGAGTTCGGAAACGAGTCCCCGGACAGTGCGGGTGATCGCTGCCACGACGACGGACCCGATGCGATCAGCGACAGGGTCTCGCGTCAGCACGAAGACCGGGCGATCACCGCCGGGGGTGGCGGCGAACCACACCTCACCGTGTTGCATCGTCCCAGTCCGACCAGTCTTCGGCGGGTCCCCACTCGGCAGTCTGGCCGATCGCTGCCTCGTCGGCGGTGAGCGGATGGTCGACCCAGGTCACGGCATCGTGCTCGGAGGCGAGCCGGGTGAGGTGACGGTGAAGCGCCTCACGCAACAGTGCGGACTTGTCGATGCCGAGTTCCGCTGCCCAGCGTTGTACCCGAACCGCCTCCTCGTCGTCGACCCGGAAACTCATCATCGTCATACACGAAGCATATAACGTATGACACTGTGTCCGCGCTAGGCGGTACCCAGGCTGACGCGTAAGCGCAATGTATAGCACTGGCGGATGAAAGGACGATTCTCTAGCATCGCGCCAGGGCCAGTGGCCATAGCCGGAAACGCACGAACCGCTAGCTGGCGGCAGGAGAGGGGAAACGAGTGGCGCAGTACCCGCAGCCACCAGAGGGGTCCTGGGCAGCACGCCACGCTCGCCCGGAAACCGGGCAGAGTTGGCGTCGGCAGCAAGAGCAGAATGACTGATGGAGTTCAGCGAATCCGCCGACCACGAATCGATCCGCGACAGCATCCGCCGGATATGCGCCGACTTCCCCGACGAGTACTGGTCGGCCAAGGACGAGGCTCACGAGTTCCCCTGGGACTTCTACGCCAAGCTCGCTGCAGGCGGCTGGGTGGGCATCGCCATCCCCGAGGAGTTCGGCGGTGGCGGCCAGGGCATCACCGAGGCTTCAGTGATGCTGGAGGAGATCGCTGCCTCGGGTGCGGCGATGAACGGTTGCTCGGCCGTCCACCTGGCGATCTTTGGCATGGAACCCGTGCGACGCTACGGATCAGCGCAGCTCGCCGCCGACGTGTTGACGCGCGTCGCGTCCGGCGAACTGCACGTGGCCTTCGGAGTGACCGAGGCCGACGCAGGGACCGACACGACCTCGATTCGTACCAAGGCGGTGCGCGATGGCGACGACTATGTGGTGAACGGTTCAAAGATCTGGACCTCGAAGGCATCGCATTGCGAGATGTGCCTGTTGCTGGTGCGCACCACCCCGCGCGAGGAGTGCGCCAAACCGACCGATGGGATGACGTTGCTACTCGTCGACCTGCAGCGTCCCGAGGTGAACATCCGCCCGATCCCCAAGCTCGGACGTAACGCTGTGGTGTCGTGCGAGGTGCGCTACGACGGCCTGCGGGTGCCCGTCAGCCGGCGCGTCGGAGAGGAAGGCAAGGGCTTTACGTACCTGCTCGACGGACTCAATCCGGAGCGCATCCTCATCGCCTCCGAAGCGCTGGGAATTGGCAAAGCCGCACTCCGCAAGGCGGTGGACTACGCCAAGCATCGCGAGGTTTTCGGCCGACCGATCGGCCAGAACCAGGGCCTCGCGTTCCCGCTGGCCGAAGCACACATGTTGCTCCATGCAGCGCAGCTCGCGATCCGCGAAGCGTCATGGCGTTTCGACCAGGGCTTGCCATGCGGCGAGGCCGCCAACACGGCCAAGTACCTCGCTGCCGAGGCAGCATTCTTCGCCTGCGACCGGGCGATGCAGACCCATGGGGGCATGGGGTACGCCCGCGAGTACCACGTCGAGCGCTATTGGCGAGAAGCCCGACTGATGAAGATCGCACCGGTCAGCCAAGAGATGGTCTGCAACTACATCGGCACCCATGTTCTCGGGCTGCCGAAGTCGTACTGAATGGCTGTGCTCGCTCAGAAAACCTCCGGTGGGACCACCAGTCCAACCCGCTCGTTTCGCATGCGTAGGTCATTGTCGATCTGATCGGGGTGGCACCGTTCGATCCGGTCGCCGACGGCGATGGTTCCGCCAAGCACCACGCGGGCGTTCAGCCCGGAGCGGTGGATCAGCGGTCGGAACACGGCGCGGTCAACGAGACGCTCGAGGTACTTGCACGGCACGTTCAAACGACCGCCGTAGAGCACGCAGGTGCCGATCACGAAGTAGCGCCCGACCAAGTGCGACAAGGGCACGCCGCGGGTGGTGAGGTTGCGCCGATGCTCGAGCGGCGCGAGGTTCACCCCGTGATCACGCGCCAGCGCGTCGAGTGTCTCACCTTCGATGAGGGTGATCTGACGATCGATGTGGTGACGGTCTGAGTACGTGCCCGACTGGGTGGCGTAGCGGTCATCGGGAATCCCCTTCCCCGCCACCAGCGTCGCTGTCGTCAACGACCGCATCGGCAACGACGCAGCATCGGCGATGTGAATGTGCTCGAGCACACCGCGCCACGACACGCGCTCAGCTAACTCCAACTACGGCTCCGGCGCATGGCACACGGCTTCGACGTTGTTGCCGTCCGGGTCGCGAACGAACGCGCCGAAGTAGTGGTCGTGGTACTCCGGCCAGACTCGCGGCTCGTGCAGCACCTCCGCGCCGGATGCCACCGCGGCATCGAAAAAGGCTTGCACCGCTGCCCGATCCCGGGCGGCAAACGCGATGTGCGATTCCCGAAATCCATCACCCGAATCGAAGCGACTGATCCAGAAATCCGGTTTCGGTGGGATCCCGTACCCGATCGCAACTCCGAAGTCCAACATTCGCGCCGCGCCCAAGGGGGCGAGCACCGCGTCGTAGAACTCAGCGCTGACGGCCAAGTCGGCACACTGCATTCCAAGGTGATCAAGCATGCCTACATCGTGTCACGGCGCACGACCCAAGATCTGGGCCGAATGTGTTCCGGGTACCGAGACGAATTCGGCCCAGATCTTGTGGAGTCAGGAAAACTCGCGGTGGAGCGCAGCCGTGAGGTGGAGTTGCAGGGGCTGCGCGGCTGCGGCCATGTGTAGTTCGTACCGAAGTTCGTCCGCGGTCACGGTGATGGTCCGGGTGACGGCCGCGACCGACTTGGCCGAGGCCGTGGTCGCCACCGTCTCAGCCGTGAACGACAGCGTCAGTGACCCGTCGCGCAGGCTCGCCCGCCCCATGTGCACTTCAACGATGCCGGTCGGCTGAGCGACGACCATCTCGACCACGGCACCCTCGACCCCGGCGTCCCCCTCGACCATCTCGCCACCGGACCCCTGGGCAGCGGGAACTCGGAGGTAGCCGGTCTCAGCGTGCATCGGCGCGCCGGAATCGGGATGGTGAGTGGCCTGCTGATACACGACGAAACCCTTCGGGCTCCTCGTGAACGTCACCCGCTCTAGATACTCGAACGACTTGATCGTCGGATAAATACCCCGGCCACGCCCCGACCACGACCCGATGATGGCAGCGAGCTCGTCGGTGATGTCGGTCACGCTCGCTCGATTCGGACGAACGTTGACGATCTGGGCAGGATCTGTTTCGGTTTCCGAGAAGAATCCTGCCCAGATCCTTGGATGTGGGGATTCAGTCGTCGACGTAGGCGATGAACTCGCATGTGACCGGCCCCTTCCCGCCGACCATCTGGGTGTGCCGGGCCGGACGGCTTGCCGGATCGGGGAAGCGCTCGACCCAGGGCGGGTTGCACAACTCGCGGTAGCTGCCATCCGGCACGAAGAACGTGATCCGCAGGACATGGCGCCAATCTGCTCCCGCGGCCTTCAAGCACTCGCCGATGTGGACGAAGCAGTTCTCGATCTGTTCAGCACCCGAATCTGGGATCGTCGACGAACCGGGGTCGCGCCCGACGATCACGCTCGAGGCGATCATCGGACC
>JAYURF010000065.1:0-6203 GCA_043756365.1 Acidimicrobiales bacterium | reverse complement strand
CCCGTCGGGATTGTCCACTACTGAACCAGCCCGCCCGCGAACGGGTTTGCGGTCCGGCTTGCCAGGGCGTCATGCTTGCGGACGGGGCATGGTTCGGCCGCGTCCCCGCATCGCATCCACCACTTCGGGAGCCCTCATGAAGACCAGTGTTGACCGCATTCTCACCACCCACGTGGGCAGCCTTGCCCGTCCTGTGGAGTTGCTCGACACGATGAAGGAAAAAGAGAACGACCGGCCCTACGACGCCGATCTTTTCGACCGGCAGGTGCGCGACGCGGTGGCCGACCGGGTCAAGCAGCAAGTCGCCGCCGGCATCGACATCGTCACCGACGGCGAGATGAGCAAAGTCAGCTTCCTCGGCTACGTGAAAGACCGCCTCGGCGGTTTCGAGGTAGAAGCCGGCGGCGGGGCGATGGCGCCGTCGTGGCAGGTCGAGTTCGACCAGTTCCCGGAGTACTACACCGAGTACTTCGGCAAGTACAGCTCAGCGGTCGCCCCGCTGCGGCGGATCATCTGCCGCGGTCCGATCTCCTACGTCGGCCAGGCGCTGCTGCAGACCGATATCGACAACCTCAACGCGGCGATCGAAGGCCTCAGGGTGACCGAGGTGTTCATGCCATCGTCGGGCCCCAGCGGGTTCGGGAAGAACGAGTTCTACGCCACCGAGGAGGAGTATCTGAACGCCGTCGCCGAAGCGATGCGCGAGGAGTACAAGGGCATCGTCGACGCCGGCTTCGTGCTGCAGGTCGACGATCCATGGCTGATCGAGATCCTCACCGATCCGGGGTTCTCCAAGGAAGAGCGGATTCGCCGTACCCACATGCACGTCGACGCGCTCAACAATGCGCTGCGCGACATCCCCCTCGACCGTGTCCGTCATCACACCTGCTACGGCCTCAACCACGGCCCGCGCCTGACGGACATCTCGATGCGCGAGGTCGTTCCGTTCATGCTCCGCATCGCCGCCGGGGCCTATTCGTTCGAGGTGGCCAACCCACGGCACATGCACGAATACAGCGTGTGGGAAGACGTCAAACTGCCCGACGACCGGGTCCTCATCCCCGGCCTGATCGGGCATGCCAACAACTACGTCGAGCACGAACTGTTGATCGCCGAGTACATCGAGCGGTACGCCAAGATCGTCGGCCGCGAACGGGTGATCGCCGGGGCCGACTGCGGGTTTTCGTCGCGTGCCTCGTACAAGCCCGAGGTGCACCCAACGGTGGTGTGGCCGAAGTTCGCGTCGCTCGCCAAGGGCGCGAAGATCGCCAGCGAACACCTCTGGAGCTGAGAGTCGAGCGGCGTCGGGCGGGCGTTTCCGGATTGCGGTTCGGGTCGCCCGCCCTATTGTGTCAGGCCCCGGCCCTGATGTCGGTGGCCGCGTCGAAGACCACGACGGCCCGCGTCACCTCACCGGCTGCGAGCGCCCGGAACCCGTCGCCCACGTCGTCGAGCGGCAGCCGCCGCGACACCATGCCGGCCAAGTCGAGTTGCCCGCGTCGCCACATGTCGACGTAGCGGGGGATGTCGAGCCGGGGGCGGGTCGAGCCCATGAAGACCCCGACTAGTGAGCGGCCCTGGCGGGTCCACTTGGCGGACACGTCGATGACCGCATCGTCGGCCATCACCCCGACTACGTACGTGGCGCGTCCCCGCGCCGTCATGGTCATCGCTTGGGCAACCGTCGATGGACGGCCGATCACCTCGAAGGCATGGTCGACACCACCACCGGTCATCGACACCACTGCGTCGGGCGCGTCCACCTGTGAGGCATCGACGGTGTCGGTCGCTCCCAGTCGTATTGCGGTGTCGAGCTTGCCAGCGGACACATCTATGGCAATGATCCGTGACGCTCCGGCGATGCGCGCGCCCTGGATCACGTTGAGGCCAACCCCACCGCAACCGAGCACGGCAACCGTGTCGCCGGGGCGTACCTTGGCGACGTTGAACACCGAGCCGAGCCCGGTCACCACCGCACAACCGAGCAGCGAGGCGAGGTCCATCGGCATGTCGTCGGGAATGACCACGAGACCGCGTTCGTCGACGACGATCTTGTCGCTCAGCGCCCCCACGTTGCCGATCACCGTGATCGCCTTGCGGTCCAGCGTCAGCAGCCGCGGCGGTTCCGAGGATCGGCGGCGCGTGGCGTCGGGATCGACGCAGTGCACCGGCTCGCCGCTCTCGCACGGTGTGCACGAACCGCAGCCCTGTACGAGGCAGGTCACGACGTGATCGCCGACGGCCAGGCTGGTGACCGAGGTGCCGACGGCTTCGACCACGCCCGCACCTTCATGGCCGAGCAGGAACGGGCGAGCCCGCACCAACGTGCCGTCGAGCCAATGGAGATCGCTGTGGCACAGACCGACCGCCGCCGTTCGCACGATCACCTCGCGTGGTCCCAGTGCAGAGTGGTCGATCTCCTCGATCACCAACTCGGTTTCGCCGTCGCGCAGCAATGCTGCCCGCATCTTGATCCCCCTTCGCAGTGCCGTGATACTACGGGGACGCGGCTGCTGCGGCGTGAGTTGACGACGAGGGGAGCCACGGTGGATGCAACCGGAGATCAGGCCGAGCCGAGCGCGGCCGAACGCACGGCAAAGCGTCTCGCCGGTGAGCGTTGGCCGAGCGCCGAGCAGGCGTTCGCCGACGGGTTGGAGATGCGCCGGGCGATGTTCGGGTCAGGTGGTGCCGACGACCAGATCGAATCGGCAAGCGAGTTCATGTGGCCGATGCAGGACTACGTGACCCGCTACTGCTTCGGCGAGACCTGGACTCGGGGAGCCCTGTCGCCGGCGATCCGCAGCATGCTGACCCTCGGGATGCTCGTTGCCTACGGCAGGCCCAACGAGATCAAGGTGCATGTGCAGGGAGCCATAGCCAACGGGGTTACCACCGACGAGATTCAAGAGGTGCTGCTGCACTCGATGATCTACTGCGGTGTGCCACGTGCCGTGGAAGGGTTTCGTATCGCCGCCGACACCTTGCGCGAGATGGGTTACGACACGTGAGCGCCGAGAGGGCCGTTCGAACCGTGGCGTTCGTCGGC
This sequence comes from Acidimicrobiales bacterium, assembly GCA_043756365.1. Taxonomy (GTDB): domain Bacteria; phylum Actinomycetota; class Acidimicrobiia; order Acidimicrobiales; family Ilumatobacteraceae; genus VFMC01. The sequence continues at coordinate 3,157 of JAYURF010000065.1, read as the reverse complement.
ATCGGCAACATGGGGTCGCCGATGGCTGCCAACCTCGTTCGCGCCGGCTTCGCGGTGATCGCCGTGGATGTCGATGCGAACCGTGCTGCGCAGTGGGCTGCGTTCAATGGCGCCCGCAGCGCGCGGTCGCTCGGGGAGGTCGCAGGCGAACTCGATGCCATCGTGACGATGCTGCCCACGGGGCGAGAGGTGCGCGAGGTGCTCACCGGCCCGGACCTGCTGTCGGGTGCCCAACCCGGGTTGGTGGCGGTCGATATGAGCTCGGCCGATCCGGTGGGCACACGCGCCCTCGGTGCCCGGCTCGCCGGCTCCAATCTCGCGCTCGTGGATGCCCCGGTATCGGGTGGAGTGCCGCGAGCGGTCGCTGGCACGTTGGCGATCATGATTGGCGGTGACGCAGAACGCGTCGAGCGGGTGCGGCCCGTCCTTGCCGCGATGGGTGACCGGTTGTGCGAGGTCGGCGCGCTGGGCAACGGCCACGCAATGAAGGCGCTGAACAACTTCGTCGCCGGCACGGCGTTCGTGGCCGCCAGCGAGGCCATGGTGGTGGGGGAGCGGTTCGGTCTCGACCCGGGCGTGATGATGGATGTGATGAACGCGTCGACCGGACGATGCTTCAACACCGAGATGGTGATGAAGCAACACGTTGTCTCCGGGGAGTTCGCCAGTGGCTTTGCGCTTGGGCTGCTAGCGAAAGACGTTGGGATTGCCGACTCCCTCGCCGGGGCGATGCATCACTCGGCTCCGTTAGCTGCCCTCGTCGCCAAGTTGTTGGCCGAAGCGCGCGAAGCGATCGGTGCGACGGTTGACCACACCCGCGCTTACCAGCACTGGGCAGGTACCAATCCGCAAATCAACGAAAGCGTCTGAACGTCGTGGGCAGCATCTTGGGCAATAGCGCGCCCTCGACCCGCACCCCTCGAATGCGGGGTATTGGGCGGTCGCTGTGAGAATCTCTCAAGACTGCGGGCAACACTGCCGATGACACATACGGCGATCCAACTCCGACGTCCTGGCCGACTCCGCTACGGTCGGCCGGTACGTCTCCCCGCATTCGGCCAGTGATTTGCTCCGGTCGTCGGGGCCGGTCGTCGGGGCTGTCCGTCAGTGCTGGTGATCGGCGCCGTCGTTGTGGCTGTGATCGTGATCGTGACTGTGGTCGTGGTCGGGACCGGAGTTGTCGTTGTCGATCGCGTCGAGGAACGCTTCGACGTCGTGGTCCTCGCCACCGACGAGCCAGATGACGACTTCGTCGTCGTCTTCATCGTCCCAGGGGAGCATGCCTTCCACGCTGTAGCGGTCGACGGTGATGTCTTCGCTGTCATCGTCGACGGGTGCGATGACAGCCAGTTCGACCTCGGCGTCGGGCGGTTGATCGCGGAGCATGTCGATGAGTTCACTGACGGTCATTGATGTGGCCTTTCGATCAAAGCATTTCGGTGACAGACGGGGATCGCGCGAACGACGACGATCATCGATCGGAGTCGAGCCAACGCGGCGCGTTCTCGAGCAGGTAGAGGCTCACGTCGCGGCATCGGATGAGTGTGTCACAGAACGCCTCCTCGTTGGCCGTGTACATGTCAGCCAGCTCGATCGGGATGCGTGTCACCATTGACAGACTGCGTTCGGGGGCGTCGGTGACGCTGGCAAATGAGTCGATCGCCGACACCTCGACGGGCAGATCGACGCCGCCGACCCCGGCGATTTCGGTTGCCAGCACCAGCAAATCGGGAGCGTGGGGCAGCGGCGGCAACGTCCAGGTGAACAACAGCGGAAATGTGAACCCGCTGGGCGGGTCGTCGTCGGGGTCGTCCTGCTTCATCACTTCGTCTTCGAAGCCGAGCAACGCTCGTGGATCGACCTCGAGCGACAGGTGCAGGTCGATCGGTCCGTTGCACGCCTCCTCCGGGTGCAGGTCGACCTCCCACAGCTGGCGAAGCGAATAGGTCTCCACGAAGTGCCGTTCGTCGTGCACGTGGAACCCGTGATCGATGGCGTGGCTCTTGAGATCTGCGACGAATCCGGCGACGTCGATGACGGCCACGGTGGTCCTTCCTGCGCGGTGATGCGTGATCCGGTTGGTCTGAACGATTCAGCCCGCGGACATGGAGTTGACACTACCGTGCAGGTCCATGATGAGGGATCGCCTGGGCCTGCTGCACGACACCGCAGACGCGGTAGCCGACGCGCTGCACACCATCGTCGACCGTGGTCCATCGGGCCGGCGGCCCGGTCAGTACGCACTTGACGTCGTCGCCGATGATGCAGCGCTGGCTGTGTTGCGCCGAGCGGGTGTTGGCATCGTGTCCGAGGAAAGCGGCGTCGAGGTTGGGTCGTGCCCCGAGGTCGTCGTGATCGATCCGGTCGATGGCTCCACCAATGCCAGCCGGGGTCTGCCCTGGTTCGCCACGTCGCTGTGCCTGGTCGATGCGGACGGCCCGGCGGTCGCCCTCGTCGTGAACCAGGCGAGCGGTGTGCGGTACTGGGCCGAACGTGGTGGAGGCGCATGGCGCGACGGTGTGCGCCTCGTTGCGTCGGGCTGTCGAAACGTGGGCTCGGCGATCGTCGGTCTCAACGGAATCCCGCCCCGCCACCTCGGCTACGCGCAGTCAAGGGTGCTCGGCGCCGTCGCGCTCGACCTGTGCCTAGTCGCCGAGGGGGTGCTCGACGGCTACATCGACTGCATCGTCGATGCGCACGGAGTGTGGGACTACGCGGGCGGCGTGCTGATCTGCGCCGAAGCCGGGGCGAGCGTGGTGGACGTGTCGTATCGAGACCTCTACACCCTCACCCACGACGCCCGCCGGACCCCCATCGCCGCAGCCACGCCCGAGCTGCTGGCCACCTTGCTCACCGCCCGCCAGTCCATGCCCGCGCCCGGCTGAGCGTGCTGCTCCTGGCGCCCCGTAGCGAGAGCAATCGGCCCATCCGAGTGTCTAGCGCCCACCCGTGTGGGCCCTCGCCACTCGGACCCCCCGCCAGGGACTCGGATGAACGCCAGGGACTCGGATGCTGCTGTCAACGGATCCCGGGTGCGAGCAAACACGTCGCGGTAGCATTGCGGGTCCCGTAGCGGGCGCATAGCTCAGTTGGTTAGAGCGCTTCCCTTACAAGGAAGATGTCGGGGGTTCGAATCCCTCTGCGCCCACCATGTAGT
>JAYURF010000064.1:0-2273 GCA_043756365.1 Acidimicrobiales bacterium | reverse complement strand
CGACGGGGCGCTCGCCGAGGGCGTGACTGCCAAAGATGTGGTGCTCGCGATCATCGGCGTGATCGGCACCGGTGGCGGGATCGGCCACGTGATCGAGTACCGCGGTTCGGCCATCCGCGCGCTGTCGATGGAGGGCCGGATGACGGTGTGCAACATGAGCATCGAGGCCGGTGCCAAGGCCGGCCTCGTCGCCGCCGACCAGACGACGTTCGACTACGTCCACGGCCGGATGCACGCCCCCACAGGCGACGCATGGGACGCCGCAGTCGCCGACTGGCGAACGCTCACCACCGACGACGGAGCCGTGTTCGACAAGGAGGTCGTCATCGACGCAGCCTCGATCACCGCGCAGGTCACATGGGGCACCAATCCCGGCCAGGTCGCCGGGATCGACGCCCGCATCCCGTCGCCCGACTCCTACAACGACCCGACCACCCGCGAGACGGTTGCGCGGGCGCTCGAGTACATGGGCCTCATCGCCGGCACACCGATCCGCGACATCACTGTCGACACCGTGTTCATCGGCAGTTGCACCAACAGCCGCATCGAAGACCTGCGCGCCGCCGCCGCGGTGCTCGACGGTCGCACCGTCACCGTGGCGCGGGTCATGGTCGTGCCCGGTAGCCACGCCGTGAAGGCCCAGGCCGAATCCGAAGGGTTGCCGGAGATCTTCCGCGCCGCCGGAGCCGACTGGCGCGAACCCGGCTGCAGCATGTGCCTGGCTATGAACCCCGACAAGCTCGCCCCCGGCGAACGGGCCGCCAGCACCAGCAACCGCAACTTCGAAGGCCGCCAAGGCCGAGGCGGGCGGACCCACCTCGTGAGCCCAGCGGTCGCCGCGGCCACAGCGGTCGCCGGCCACTTCGCCACCCCAGCCGACCTTCCCGAGCGCTCGTCGCACGGCGCAAGCACCAGCAACGGCACCAGCAACGGCACCAGCACCAGCATCAGCAACGGAGCACCCTCATGAAAGCTGTCACGATCGTCACCGGCACCGGCGTCCCCCTGAAGCGCAGCGACGTCGATACCGACCAGATCATCCCCGCCGAATGGCTGAAGCGGGTGGAGCGCACCGGGTTCGAAAAGGGACTTTTCGCCACCTGGCGTGACGACCGCAACTTCGTGCTCAACGATGAGCGCTATGCCGGCGCCTCGATTCTGGTGGCCGGACCCGCGTTCGGGGTCGGCTCGTCACGCGAGCACGCCGTGTGGGCCATTCAACAGGGTGGCTTCGACGCAGTGATCGCGCCGAGCTTCAGCGACATCTTCCGCAACAACTGCACCAAGAACGGACTGATTCCCGCGGTGGTCGCCGAGCCCGTCGTGCAGGCGATCTGGGACGCGATCGATGCCGACCCGAGCGTGGAGATCACCGTCGACATGGAGCGGCTCATGGTGGAGGTCCCAGCTGTCGGGATCGCCTCGCCGTTCCCGATGGAACCGCAGAACCAGCATCGCTTCCTGCACGGCCTCGACGACGTGGGCATCACCCTCGGCAACGTCCACGCGATCGACGCCTACGAAACACGCCGCCCAGCCTGGCTCGCCTGAACTGCGCACGCCCCTCAACCGAAGATCTGGGCAGGATTCTTCTCGGAATCCGAGAGGGATGCTGCCCAGATCCTGAGGAAAAGGGGTTAGTCGGTCCTGCGGAACTGCTGCAGGTCGCGCAACTTGGCGTTGTTGGAGAAGATCTCGATCGGCGGCGCAACGTCGAGACGCAGTGCCCGCTGCAGGATGCGCACCTGCGTGTGCTGGTTGTACTCGGCAAGCGTGACCGCCCACCCGTCGCGCCCGGCGCGTGCCGTGCGCCCGCTGCGGTGGAGGTAGTCCTTCGCGTCGCCGGCGGGCTCGTAGTGAATGACCGCACCGATGTCGTCGACGTCGATGCCACGCGCCGCGACATCGGTGGCGACGAGCACACTCAACTGGTTGTCGATGAGCCGCTTCAACGCTTTCTCGCGTGCGACCTGGGTGAGGTCGCCGTGGATGGCCATCGCCTTCACGCCAAGATCCTGAAGGCCGCGCTCGACACGGTCGCAGGTGCGCTTGGTCTGGCAGAACACGATGGTCTTGCCGACGCCGGCGGCGATCGACGCGACCACCTTGTCCTTATCCATGTGGTGCACGGCAAGGAACAGGTGATACATGGTGCCGACTGTGTCGGTCGGCTCGTCAATGGAGACCTCCACCGGGTCGTGCATGTAGCGCTGCACGAGGTGACCCACATCGCCGTCGAGGGTGGCCGAGAACAACATCGTCTGGCGCGGTGC
>JAYURF010000063.1:0-2277 GCA_043756365.1 Acidimicrobiales bacterium | reverse complement strand
GCCGGCCATCCTGCTCGACGAGCGTGGTGCACACAACCGTTGACTCCATCACCGGGTTCCCATCGATCACTTCGTCGGTTGCGAACGTACCGAGGTTCGCGGTGAGGCGTACATGTTCGTGATCAAGGTTGCGGAACACGATGTTCGACGGATTGCTTCGTGGCACCGTGATGGTGCTCAGCCGGCCAGGAATGCCCCCAACCTGCGCCCACAGTTCGCCACCTTCGTAGAACACCGTGGCAGTCACGTTGCTCTTCGCAGCCAGGCTCTGCGAGCCCTTTTCGTCGGCTTCTGACTCCTCGTTGCTCTCGCACACTTCGGGATCGGAGGCGATGGTGTGGTGCTCGGGAATCGAGCGTTGACCGTCGATGGCCATCACCGCCCCGGTGCTGACCAAACCAAGTGCGGCGATGGTGCAGATCCCACCGACGATGCCCTTCTTGATCCCCGGGCGAGCGGAGATGACGAACCCGGCGATGAGCACGAGGGCGGCAATGAGGCCGAACACCGCCGGTCCAGAGGCCTTCGACAAGAACAGCATGATCCGCGAGAACGAGTAGATGATCACGGTGAGGCCGATCGCGCCCAGCACCGGGAACTCAAGCGGGTTGAGCAGGCGTTTGCGCACGCTGGCGTTGAACACCCGGTCGCCCGAAGCCCGTTCGCTCCAGCCCTGCACCATCCACTCCACCACCGTGGCCAACAGCACGACGATGCCGGCTTTGAACACGACCGGGGTGGCGACGATCCCGATAGCGACGAGCGCAGCGCCGAACGCGCCGATCGCCGGCCACATGCTTGCCCCGGGGGCCTCGTCGGCAGCCGGCGAGTTGATGGCTGCGTCGGGCTGCATCGAGCCCACGTTGGAATCACGGACCAAGAAGTTGATCGTGGTCAAGAACGCGAGCGCGATGGCGGCGCTGATCAACCCGATCGTGGCTGTCCACCCAACGTTGCCGCCGGTGGTGACACCGAAGACGATCGCGGTGACGATGGTGAGGGTGGTGGCTCCGAGGAGGAGCTTCGAACCGGTGGTGAACATCAGCGGGTTACCTGCTCACTTCGTGACGTAGACGACGAACCACAGCACGGAGTACACCGCGCCGAGGAAGTACCAGAACATGGCATGCGCAGCGACGATCTCGCGATCGTGGATGCGCCCACCGAGATAGCGGAATGCAGTGACCATCGTGAACACGAGGCCGACGATCATCAGCGCCAGGAACGTCCCGGTGAGCGCATAGAACATCATCTGATAGGTGCCATCGGCGATGCCGAGATCCATCTGGCGGTAGGCGAAGGCTTGGCCGTTGATGATCGCCACACCCACCAGCGCAACGAGCCCGAGCGCCATGCCAACGTGGCTGCGGTACCCGCGGCGAGCGGCGTGGACAGCCCACTGGGTGAACACGAACACAGCCAAGAATGCGATCAGCATGTTGTTCGTCGCAACCTCGGGCACGATCGAATCGGCCGGCTTCCACACGCCGCTGCCGGCGTTGAGCTCGGACTGGCGGAGGCGGATGTACAGCGCGACCATCCCGCCGTACAACATGGTTCCGGCCACGCAGGCCAGCGCTGTGCCGACGAACACCTGGCGACGCGGCGGACGAGCGGGACCGGCGGTCAGTGCCTGCATCACGAGTCACCTTGCTTGGAACGGGCACCCGTGGAGGCGGTGCTCGCAGACGAATCTGGATGGGCCCGACCCTGTTTCTGACCTCGTGCCCGACGGGGGTCACGATCCGGCTTCAGGTCGAGGAGTGGCGCTGCCGACTTGATGATGTGGATCTCGGCGAAGTTGTTGGCCGGTGCCGGCGAGGTGGTGGCCCACTCGAGCGTTTGCCCGTCCCACGGATCGTCGCCGGCCACGCCGCCGCGACGCATCGATTCCACCACCAACCCGACGAATGCAACAACTGTGAGCGCCATCAATCCATGGCCGATCGTTGCGAGCATGTTCCACAACTCCTGCGGCCCGCTGTAGTCGAATTCGGTGACACCGGCAGGCTGTTTGGCGAACCCGGCGATGTAGTACGGGAACGAGGCCAACACGGTGGCCGTGAGGCCGAGCAACGTGAGCGGCAGCATCTTTGCGTCGGGCAACGTCCGTCCGGACAACTTCGGGGTCCAGTAGGCAATCCCCCCCATCGCCGCGAGCACCGTCCCATAACACACGTAGATCCAGGTTGCTTCCTCGAACACGGTGCCCGCGAGTTGCGCATCACCGATGTGGTACACCACGTTGCCGAGCATGCCGACGAGCACCATCCCGGC
>JAYURF010000062.1:0-19537 GCA_043756365.1 Acidimicrobiales bacterium | reverse complement strand
CTTGAGGGGTATCTGAAAAAATCGCTGTGACGCACTGCGCCTCGCGATCAGTGTCACCAGGTGATGGATGCTGGCGCGAACTCGATCGGCGCGATCTTGACGGCCCCGAACTTGACGGTCCCGACGGTGCCGGGCCGGAGCAACGTCCCGAGCGCGACCATCTCGCGGTCGATGGCGACGCGGTCGCCGGCGCTTTCGAGTGTGAGCACCTGGGGTGTGGTGAACTCGGCTTCGTCGACCAGTTCGCCCGGGAAGCTTGCAGCCACGCGCCGCAGCAGGCGGCGGGCCCCGGCGGCGGCCCCGGGGTCGATGAAGGCCACCACGGCGCCGACGGCTCCCGCTCGCCCGGTACGACCTGCCCGGTGGACGTAATCCGACGCGTCGGTGGGGAGCTCAAGGTGGACGACGCAGGCAACGTTGTCGATGTGCAGCCCGCGGGACGCGACGTCGGTCGCGACCAGCACCCGCGACTCGCCGCTCGCGAACCGGTCGAGGGCGTCGGCGCGGCGCTCTTGGTCGTTGCCGCCGTGCAGCAGCGAGACGCGTATGCCGAGCCGGGCGAGTTGGCGGCCGACGTGGTCGGCCCCGCGGCGGGTGTTGCTGAACGCGATCGTGGGACCGCAGTGGTCGGCCAGGTCGGCCAGAAGCGGCACCTGATCCGGCGGCGCCACGAGCCAGAAGTGGTGGCGGACGGGGAGCTGCTCGCTCGGGGCGACGTGGTGACGTACGGGGTCACGTTGCGCGGTTGCGAGCAGATCGACCACCGGGCCATCGAGCGTTGCCGACATCACCACCGTTTGTCGCTGCGGCGAGGTGTGCTGCAGGAGCCGGTCAACGTCGGGCAGAAAACCCAGATCAGCTAGCCGATCGGCCTCGTCGATCACCACGACCGTGACCGCGTCGAGGCAGGCGTGGCCCTGATCGATGAGGTCGAGCAGTCGTCCTGGACAGGCAACGACGATGTCGATGCCCCGCTGGAAGGCGTCGATCTGGGGCTCGAACGGCACACCGCCGTAGACCGCGTGAACCCGGAGCCCGAATGTGGCCGCCAGTGGTTGCAGCGTTCTCCCGATCTGTCGGGCGAGTTCGCGTGTCGGTGCAATCACCAGCCCGGTCGGATCAGGCCCGGTCGGATCAGGCCCGGGCGAACGCGCGGCAAGGCACTGGATCATCGGCAGGCCAAATGCGAATGTCTTGCCTGAACCCGTCGGCGCGCGCGCGGCGACGTCGACTCCCGCCAAGGCATCGGGGATGGTGAGCACCTGGACCGGTGATGGCACGACGATGCCCGATTCGCTGAGAACCGCAACGAGCGCAGAGTCGACTCCGAGCTCGGCGAAGGAAGGCGGACGATCGTCGATGCGGGTCACGTTATCCACGGCGACGGCGGCGCCTTCGTAGCGTCGTCGAGGTGGTCGGGGTCAGCCCGCCGTGTCGAAATCGAACAGGCGCTCGAGGAACCGCTCCGGTTGTACGAGGTGCGGGTAGTGGCCCTGTTCCGGCCACACCTCCACGGTTGAACTGGGGATGCAACCGCGCAGCCAGGCGCTGTACTCTGCGCCCGGGTCGATGCCGTGCAACGACAGGTAGGGCACGGCTACAGCTTGGGTGAGGGTGTGGATGGCGGCGTCGAGCTCATCGGGTGTCGACTCGAACACGGTCCCCCAGATGCCCAGCACCACGGTCTGGTCGGGTCGGCGCAGGGTGCGCACCCGGGCAGCTCGCTCGGCGTCGAGAGGGCCCATCATCTGTTCGAAGACCAGATCAATCGCGGCCGAGAACGACGCTTCGTCGCCGCGCAACATCGGTTCGAGTTGAGCGAGTCCATCTTTGAACGCGGCCAGTCGAAGTGGTTGGTCGACGTTCAGTACCGCCCGCGGACGGGCGACGACGGCACACGCGGTGGCGACCACCCCACCGAGGGAATGGCCGACGATGAGTGGCGCCTGGATATCGATCGATGCCATGGTTTCGGCCACGTCGGTCGCCAACGTGATTGGGTCGTAGGTGTCGCCGTGGGCCGAGCTGCCGTGGCCGCGCAGGTCGAGGGCAACGACCCTGTATCGCTTGGCCAGCGGAGCGATCAACGGTTCCCATACCTGGCGGCATTCGGTGATGCCATGCACCAGGACAACAGCGGGGCCGTCGCCGACGGAGTCGTGGGCGAGCAGCATCGTGACACAGTAGGCCGCGCGTGGATGCCTCGACCACCCCCCCGGATGGGCTGTCTCGCTGGCTTGGGCTCGTTGGCGCGGGTTCGCCCGCTGCTGCCGCGTCCGGAGCCGCTGCTGCTACGTCCGGAGTGTCCCGCTGGCGCGTCGGGCCGCATCGATGCGGGCAACACGGGTGCGGGCCGGGGGATGGGTGGCCGCGAGCCGTTCGCTGAAGGTGCGCGGGCGCTCTCCGCCGCCCAGGGCGATCAGGCGGCGCAGCGCGTTCGATAGTTCGGTGCCGAAGCCCAGGGTGACCGCACGCTGGTCGGCCTGGAACTCGGCCCCCCGGCCGGCGACGTTGCCGACGGCGTTGGCTGCGATGAGCCCGCTCCACAATATCCATGCGGCCCCCGTGAGCACCCCGCCGATCAGCCGGCCGAGGGCCGTGAGTGCGGCGGAATGGCTGGCGAAGCTGGTGGTTGCCGCCGTGGCGACATTGTTGAGGAAGAACCCAACTCGGGCGAGCACCATCACTGGGAGGGCGAGCCACTGGGCCAGGGTGAGGGCCACGGTGTGCAGGCCGAGGTGGTGGCTGAGCTCGTGGGCCAGCACACCGGCAAGCTCATCGCGCGGCAGCGTCTCGACGGCCATCGTGGTGACGACGACGAGGTGCCCGCCGCACGCGAACGAGTTGAGCTCCTCCACCGGCAACACCGCGAGCACGTACCGATCGATCGGCAACTGCGCGGCCTGCGTCACCGATCGCCAGGCCGTGTCCAGGCGTGCCCGCTCGTCGCGGCTCGGGCGGCGTGCTCCTAGGGCACGAGCGAGAATCAGTACCTGCACCGGCTTGACGAACAACAGCACTGCGGCACACAGGTAGGACACTGCGAACCACGTGTAGCTGACGTCGAAGATCAGCCATGCAGGTAGCCAGAAGACGGTCAGGGCGACAAGGCACAACGGCAGCAGCATCACGATTGGCGCGAGCGCGGCGACCGCTGACGTCTCGATCGTTCGACTCCCCCACCGCATGGTCTCACCCTAGGTGAAGCGCGGTCCAACCGCGGTGAGCGGTATCGTTTCACGCTCGGTGTGGCTCAAGGTTTGCCCAGGGGTGCCGATGATCCATGTATGGACGTGGCCTGCTCACTATCCTGTGTTCGTACTCGCGCGGACCGCGCGGGTCGAGAGGCCGTCAGGAGGAAACGTCGTTGGCAATTCGGGCAACACCATTCATCGATGGGGTGGGCGTGACCAAGACGGTACGCGAACTCCTTGACGATGCGCGGGCTGCGGAGACCAACGACATCGCTGCTGCACGGTCTATGGCCCAGCAGGCCCGGGTGCGCGCTCGGACGCTTGGCGACGGCATCGGCGAAGCTGAAGCCCTCTACCGTCTCGCGTCGATCGCGTACACCGCGGATCAACCCGACGACGCGTTTTCGATTGCACTCGACGCCCGGGAACTGTCGCGCCGGGTCGGCGCAACGGTCGTGGAAGTGTGGTCGCTCAATCTGGTTGGGCTCGTGCAGTACGAGGCCGGCAACTACACCGAAGCGCTCGAGTCGGCGCTGCGCGCGCTCGAGCTCTACCGGCTCACCGATCACCGGGTGGACGAGGGCAACTTGCTCAACACCGTCGCCATCGTTCACCATTCCCTCGGCGATACCGACAGGGCACTCGTCACCTACGAAGCCGCGCTGAGCGCGAATCGCGGTCTCGGCCGGCCGAGCCACGCGGTGTTCACCCTCACGAACATGGCCGAAGTCCGCGCCGGGCGCAACGAGAACCTTCTCGCGGTGAGCCTCGACGAGTCGGCCCTCGAGCTGGCCGCAGAGCATGCCCCCGAGTGCCAACCCGAGATCCTGGCCCGTCTCGGCATCTCCTACTGTGCGCTGCATTCGTTGGAACGCGCCGAGCAATGTCTCGATCAGGCGGACCTTCTGGTGCAGCAACGCACAGGTGCCCCGGCGAATGGGATCACCGGCTTCAGTCTGGCCATGGCCAGGGGGCGAGTGGCCATCGAGCGCGGCGACCCCGATGCCGCGCTGAAGAGTTACGAGCTGGCGCTGGAGATCGCCGAGGTCGGGTCGATGCTCGAAAACAAGCTGAAGGTGCACACCGAACTGGCCGTCACGCTGAAGCGCCTCGGGCGCTTCGAGGACGCACTGCGGCACCAAGAGGCGCGGTTCGCTCAGCACCAGGCGATTTTCAGCAATGGAACCGATCTGCGGATCAAGACCCTGCAGATCGGGCACGACACCGAGGCGGCGCGTCAACAGGCCGAGATCCTCCGGTTACGCACGGGCGAGCTCGAAGCTCTTGTGCGTGGACGTACGGCCGATCTCGAGGAATATCAACTGGAGGCGTTCCAACGCCTGGCGGTGCTGGCCGAGTTTCGCGATGCCGACACGGGTGAGCACACGATCCGCGTCGGCGACCTCTCCGCAGCTATCGCCGCCGAACTCGGTGAGGACGACGAGTGGGTGCGTCAACTGCGTCTCGCCGGTCGGCTCCACGACATCGGCAAGGTCGCCGTCCCCGATTCGATCCTTCTCAAGCCCGGGCCGCTCACCGTCGAGGAGTTCGACGTGATGAAGACCCACACAACGGTCGGCGCCGAGATCTTGTCGGGCAGCGCGTCGCCGTTGATCCAGCTCGCCGCTGAGGTCGCCCTCAACCACCATGAACGGTGGGATGGGTCCGGCTATCCGGCTGGTCGGGTGGCCGAGAACATCCCGTTGAGCGGACGGATCGTGACTGCCGCAGATGTCTTCGATGCACTCACCAGCGCACGCACCTACAAGCGGGCATGGTCACCGCTCGAGGCGATCCAGTACATCGTCAGGTCCAGCGGCGCACAGTTCGAACCGCGTATCGTCGACGCGTTCGTGCAGGTGATCCGGCGCAAGCACCCGGAGATCCTGGCCGAGATCGACGCGGCGGTTGCGGGAGAAGTCGATGGCCCGGCCGACCCGACCGTCGGCCGCCACAATCACTGACCGGCGAGCGCTCGCTGCACCCACTCGCCGACGAAGCGGGCCAGATCGTCGACATCGACGTGGAGGCTGCCGGTCCGTCGGGCATGGCTGAACGACGACACGGCACCGAGCACGCCGGTCGCCGCGAGGCGCGGATCGCCATCGGGGATCGAACCGTCGGCCTGTGCTTCGCGCACCAGGCGGATCACGTCCTCGGCGTACACGTCGCTGCCGTCGCGGAGCACGCCGGCCACCTCGTCGTCGGCCCGCTCGACATCGAGCAGCGCGAAGTACGAGGAGTGCTCGGCCATGAACGCGACGCTGGCCTCGGTGCCCTGGCGGATGCGCGTCAAGGCGGGGGCATCCGGGTTCATCGCCGCCGCCTGGGCGCGCCGCAGCTGCAGGCGCATGGTGCGGACGAGTTCGGCGAACAGGCTTTCCTTCGTCGGGAAGTACCAGTACATCAGGCCCTTGGCGACGCCGGCGGCGGAGCAGATGTCGGCGATGCGCGTGTTGGAGTAGCCCTTGGTGGAAAACAGCGTGGCCGCAGCCGCGAGGAGCTGATGCTTGCGTTCGAGCCCCTGTTCGGTGTGGGTCCGGCCATCGCTCACCGTCTCAGTCGACCATTGTCTTGACCGGCCGGTCAAGTACAGCCGCGACGAGTGCCTCTAGACTTGCAGGTTATGGGGGCCACCCGCGCCGATCGAATCGAGCATCGCACCCGCAATCCCAAGTGGAAGAACGCTCCGGTACGCATCGAGATGCTCGAATGCATCAACTGCGACGCGTGCCTGCGGGCCTGTCCGTCGAAGTTCGGGGCGATCTTCAACCACGGTGCCGATGTCGTGATCGTGCCCGAGCTGTGCAGCGGGTGCGACAAGTGCCTCCCGGCGTGCCCGGTCAATTGCATCTACCCGTTCCCTGACTGGGAGACCACCGCCGTGCCGCCCGAGTGGTGGGCCGAGCCGCTCAGCGACAACGATCCGTATGTCTGAGACGCTTGTCCGTGAGCGTCCGAACTCCAGGAGATGAACACATGAGCATTGCCGCCTGCCGAGCCTTTTTCGATGCGTGGAACCGGCGTGACTTCGACACGGCGATCTCGCACGTCGCGCCCGATTGCCTCTACAACGACTTCTCCTTCCTGCGCCCGCACAACGGCGCAGCCGAGGTACGCGCGTTACTCGAGAACGTGGCCAAGGTGGCGCCAGGGGTGACGTTCCTCATCCGCGACATCACCGGGGGGCACCCTGGCGAGAACAGTGTCGGCGCGTACTGGGAGATCCTCAACGATGACCGGCCAACGGGGCGGATGGGCGTCAGCTTCTACCGCTACGACGAGTCCGACCGGTTGGTCTGGGCGCTCGATGCGGCTGACCCCGGACCACAGCATCGCACCCACGACTTCCACTGATCTCCGATGAAACGTGCGGCCCATCAATGACACCATCAACGAAACATCAATGACACTCGACCGTTCGATGAACGAACTCGGTCCAGACCGGGCGCCGGCTGTGCGGGGACGGGTGAGATCCGCAGCACCATCCTGGTCGACCCCGTTCGATGAGCGACCGACGTGGCGCGGCTGGCTGCACACCGCCGCGTTCGTTGTTTCAGTTCCGGCGGTGATCGATCTGGTGATACGTGCCGCGGGCACTGCGGCAACGGTGGCCGTGGCCATCTATGGAACCGCGCTTTTGCTCGCGTTCGGCACGTCGGCCGGTTATCACCGCCTTGCCCGCACCGAGCGCGTCGGGCGGGTGCTGCAACGGATCGATCACTCGATGATCTTCGTGCTCATCGCCGGCAGCTACACGCCGTTGTGCGTGCTGGCGCTGCCACGCTCGCGGGGTGTGCCCGCGCTGTGGATCGTGTGGGTGATGGCGGCCGTCGGTGTGGTCGTCAAGTGCTTCGGTTTCGAGCGGTTCAAACGCCTCGGGTACTCGCTGTACCCGGCGATGGGTTGGATCGCCGTGGTGCTGTTACCCACGCTGGTCCGTTCGCTCAGCCCGATCGAGTTCGGGCTCGTCGCCGTGTCGGGCTTGATGTACACCATCGGCATGCCGGTCCTGCTTCTCGGGCGACCCGACCCGTGGCCGCGCACGTTCGGATACCACGAGGTGTGGCACAGCTGCACGGTGGCTGCTGCGGCGTGCCACTTCGCCGCAATCGCCCTGTTGGCGGCGTGACGGGTGGCGGCGTGACGGCTGACCGGTGTGGCGGGTGACCGGTGTGGCGGTGGATCGAGCGATCCGACGTCGACCACGACATACTCTGGAGATGACCTTGTGCGCGGCGAGTGACGGCAGGTTGAGATGAACGTGCAGGTGCTGGCCGTCGGGCCGGCGGGCATCCCGAGCCCGTCCGGCGGGGTGCTCGAGATTGGCCCGTTGTCCATCCATGCGTACGGGTTGATGATCGCGCTCGGTGTGGTGGCTGGTGTCTGGCTGATCGGTCGTCGACTCGAAGCCAGAGGTGCCGGCACCCGTGACGACGCCAGCGCAATGGCGGTGTGGGGGGTGTTGGCCGGGGTGGTCGGCGCTCGGCTGTACCACGTGGCCACGGATTGGGATGCCTTCAGCGACGACCCGATCCGCATCGTGCAGATCTGGAAGGGCGGCCTCGGCATTCCGGGGGGTCTCCTCGTAGGGATCATCGTCGGCCTGTGGGCGAGTCGCCGTCGCGGCGTCGATCCGGCCGTCATGGCCACGTGCGCGGCCCCAGCAATCCCGTTGGCGCAGGCCATCGGGCGGTGGGGGAACTGGTTCAACCAGGAACTGTTCGGGCGACCGACCGACCTGCCGTGGGGCCTCGAGCTCAGCGATGACACCACCCTCGCCGCCGGATTCGACATCGGCACCACGTTTCACCCCACCTTCTTGTACGAGTCGCTGTGGAACCTTGCACTGGTCGTGGTGCTGTTGCAGATCGACAAACGATTGAATCTGCGACCCCCACGCCTACTGGCGGTGTACCTCCTCGGCTATGGCGTCGGTCGCTTCTGGGTGGAGGGTTTGCGCATCGATCGGGCCGATCACTTGGCTGGGCTGCGCTGGAACCAGTGGGTGGCGATCGCAGCTGTGATCGGTGCCACGGTGTACCTGCTGTTGACCCGCGAGGGTGCCGATGAACAACTCGGTCCCCACGATCACTCACCCGACGGCACCGGACCCGGGGCGACAGAGTTGGACACCCCCGAGTTCGACCACACCGACGCGGTTTCGCACGATGCGTCGATCGACACAAACGGCAGCACCAGTCACTTCCCGGGTGCGGCCGGGAGAGACGGGCAAACAACTGCCTGACAATCGCTGGTATTGGTGCGTCGCACCTGTAAGAATCCGCCCATGTACAGCGCCATTGTGGTTGGGACGGACGGATCAGAAACGGCGAACAAGGCGGTCGAGCACGCTGCGGGATTGGCCAAGTCGAGCGGGGCGACGCTGCATGTCGTGCACGCGTTTCGGGCGGTCATGTTCGGTGAGGCAGCGCTCGCAACCGGCGCTGGCGGGATGATGATCGACGTCGAGCGGATGAACGAAGGCATCGCCGACCACGCCCGTACCGTGTCGGCCGCGTCGATCGCTGCGGTGAAAGCTGATGGAGTGGTGATCGTCGCGCACACGATCAGCGGTGACCCCTCCGATGCGATCATTGCCGTGGCCCAAGATGTCGGCGCCGATCTGCTCGTGGTCGGCAACCGCGGGATGAGCGGGATGAGGAGGTTCGTCCTCGGCAGCGTGCCCAACCGCATCGCCCATCACGCGCCGTGCAGTGTGTTGATCGTCAACACCGCCGAGTGAGCGCCGGGCGCGATCCGTGCCGCCCGGGATCCGTGCCGCCCGGGATGAGGCCGGATTAGGCGAGGGCGCGCAGTTGCTCGGCGATCATCTCGGGGATCACGGGGTTGAAGTACTCGTCGCAGGCCACCTCGGCGGCGGCGATGAACCGCGCGGTGCCCGCGTTGCGCCACGGCGACACGATCTCGATGTTGAACCAAGCCGTCGGCCAGTCGGCATCGGTGGTGGGGCCCTGGTTCAGCCACATCATGTACGGCAATGGCTGATCGAACAGCCGGTCGAGCCGGCCGAGCACGTCGACGAGCAACTCGGCGAGACCGCGCCTGCCGACCGACTCGAGCGACGCCAGGTCGGGCACCCGCGTCCGCGGTGCGACCGTCACGGCGATGGGGTACGTGGATGCACACGGCACCCACGCGGACCAGTCGCCGTTGTCAGCGACGAGTCGTTCGCCGGGCGCGTGGTCGGGTTGCCAGCCCGCTTCCAACAGCCTGCGTTGGCGGGCGGGGACATGGTCGTAGGCGTAGATCTGGCCGTGAGGATGGGCGATCGTGGCGCCGACCTCGGGGCCTCGGTTTTCGAACACGAGCACGTAGTCGACGTCGTCGCGCCCGCCGAGTTCGGTACAGCGCTCGGCCCACAGATCGAGTACTCGGACCGCACCATCGACGCCGAGCGAGGAGAACGTGGCGTCGTGCTCGCTCGTGTAGAGCACCACTTCGCAGCGTTCACCCGCCATCGCCGGCCACCGATTGCGAAACCAGCGCACATCGTAGGGAGCGGGTGCTTCCAGCCCGCCCGGGCAGAACGGGCAGCCGCTCGACGGCAGGTTCGGCCGCGCCTGGCGCGTTCCGACGACGTGAACAACAGTACCGAGGTACGGGTCGACCCTGGTGTCGCCGCTCGACTGGTCGGTTGGGCGGGTTGCTGACTGGTGGTCCGGCATTGGTACTCGTCGATTTCGTTGGTGCGCGGTCAGTCGGGCAGACGGTCGCCGGTGGCCTGGTCGAACAGGTGGAGCGCCGAGGGATCGGGTGCCAGCATCACGTTGTCGCCGGGGCGCACCGCACTGAGGCCTTCGCTGCGGGCGACGACGATGCCCTCGGGGTGCCCGACGGGCGTGCAGTACAGATACGAGTCCGAGCCGAGTTCTTCGACCGTGACGACGGTGGCGATCATGCCGTGCTCGGCGCCGATGCTCATCGATTCGGGCCGCACGCCGACGGTGATCGCTGGCGAGGTGAGCGCGCCTCGTTGCGCAGGCGTGAGCGGCATCACGAGGGCACCGAAGGCAGCGCCGGCTTCGGTCGCCGTGCAGGCCAGCATGTTCATCGCCGGCGAACCGATGAAGCCGGCAACGAAGCTGTTGACCGGGCGCATGAACAGATCACGCGGGCTCGCGCACTGCTGGAGAACACCGTCTTTCAGTACCGCGACGCGGTCACCCATGGTCATTGCCTCGACTTGATCGTGGGTCACGTACACGGTCGTCACGCCAAGGCGGCGCTGGAGCGCGGCGATCTGCGTGCGGGTCTGCACGCGTAGCTTGGCATCGAGGTTGGACAGTGGCTCGTCCATCAAGAACACCTGCGGCTGACGCACGATCGCCCGGCCCATCGCGACGCGTTGGCGCTGACCGCCCGACAGCTTCGCCGGCTTGCGGTCGAGGTACTCCTCGAGGTCGAGCAACTTGGCGGCTTCGGCTACTCGCTCGGCGATCTCGGGTTTCGGGACTCGCTTGATCTTCAAGTGAAAGCCGATGTTCTCGGCGACGGTCATGTGCGGGTACAGCGCGTAGCTCTGGAACACCATCGCGATGTCTCGTTCGCGAGGTGGCAGGAACGTGACGTCGGTATCGCCGATGTGCACGCTGCCACCGTCGATTGGTTCAAGGCCGGCGAGCATCCGCAAGGTTGTGCTCTTGCCGCAGCCCGACGGCCCAACCAGTACTAGGAACTCACCGTCGGCGATGGTGAGATCGAGTCGGTCCACTGCCGGTCGCGGACTGTTGGGATAGAAGCGACTGGCGCCAGTGAAGGTGACGGTGGACATCAGGCCCGCTTTCGGTTCGTGCTGAGCGGCGTCGCGTTCGCCGGGGCTGGGTATTGGGAGGTGGCGTTCGGGGAACCGTTGTGCGCGGTACCGGGTTGATCGGTCACGGGCCCCTCGGTTGACGCAGGATAGGCCGTGGTCGGCCCGGCGAACTGTGGATCAGTGATGACCAATCGGGCGACCTGTCCTTTGAGTGCCGCGCGGGCTGCAGCGGGAAGACCTGCGTCGGTGATCAACTGGCCCGCTCGGCGCAGGGGGGCGATGGTGCTGAGGCCGGTGACGTTCCACTTGGTGTGGTCGGCCATCACGACCAGCAGTTCGGTCGCTTCGATGAACGCCCGGTTGGTGTCGGCCTCCATCAGGTTTGGCGTGGTGAACCCGGCCCGTTCACTGATGCCGTGCACCCCCATGAACACCGTGTCCAGGTGCAACGTGGCCAACGTGGCGACGGCAACGGGACCGACGAGCGCATCCGAGGGTGTGCGCGTTCCGCCGGTCAGCACCACGACCCGGTCGTCTCGATGATGCTGGTGCAACACATCGGCCACCTGCACCGAGTTGGTCACGACGGTGAGCTCGTCGATGTCGACAAGGTGATACGCGAGTTGCCAGGTGGTGGTCCCGGCCGTGATTCCGATCGCACTGCCGGCGCGCACCCCGGCCGCCGCGGCCATCGCGATCGCGTGCTTTTCGGCCATGTTGCGCTGCGATTTGGCTTGGAACCCGGGCTCCTCGGCGCTGTGCTCATCGCGCAATGTGGCACCGCCGTGCACTTTGTCGAGCACGCCGGCATCCTCGAGCAGGTCGAGGTCCCGGCGCACCGTCATGTCGCTCACACCCAGCAGCGCAGCGAGATCGCTGACTCGCACGGAGCCTCGCCGACGTACCTCGGCGGCAATCACTTCGTGGCGCTGTCGGGCGAACGCCTTGGCGCTGCCGGCGTCCAACGCTCCGTCGAATGCTGTGTTGTCCGTGGTCACGCTGTCACCTCCATGGCGGTCGTTGTGTGGTGCACCGATGCGTCGATGGCTCCGACGGCTGGGAAGCCCGCTGCGAATCGTGGCCGATCGTGGTGAGAAAGTCAACATCAGAATGATGATTCGCACACGATCGATGTTCGAACGATGCAGTTCACGGCGGATGTTTGGAAACGTGTGTGGGAAAATCGAACAGATGGCCTTGACATGGCGGCGCAACCGTGGCACATTTCGTGAGCCCGCACCGGTAGTTCGACGGTCCAGGTTCACATTTTCCAATTGAGGGGGAGCAGTGTCCAACCACTACGAATCATCGCCGAGCCCGTCCGCGGTCGGCTTCTCGATCTTGTCGCGCCGAAGCCTGTTGGCTGGTGCGGCAGGCATCGCCGGTGTCACCGCGCTCGCCGCGTGCGGTAGTGACGAAGAAGCCACGCCGGCGCCGGCAGGCACGGATGCACCGGCAGGCACGGATGCACCAGCCGGCACCGATGCACCGACCGGCGACGCAGTGACGTTCGGCTCGAACTACTCCGACGAAAAGCCCAAGGCCGGAATGGCCGCGGCAATCGCCGCAACGGGGTTGAACGTCGCCATCAACACCATCGAGCACAACCCGTACCAGGAGAACTTCAACACCTACATCCAGCAGCCCGACGATGTGATGTGCTGGTTCGCCGGTTACCGCTTGCGTGCCTTCGCCGGCAAGGGCGTCGTCGGTGACATCAGCGATGTGTGGGAAGGCCTGCCCGACATGAGCGAGGGCTTCAAGAGCGCGTCGTCGGGCCTCGACGGCAAGCAGTACTTCGTCCCGATGTACTTCTACCCATGGGCGATCCACTACCGCAAGAGCCTGTTCGAAGAAAAGGGTTATGAGATCCCGGTCACCTGGGACGAGCTCATCGCCCTCTGCGACAAGATGGTCGCCGACGGTCTGATCCCGTTCTCTGCGGCCAACGGTGGCGGCTGGCCGCAGATGGGCATGTTCGACATGATCAACCTGCGCACCAACGGCTACGACTTCCATGTGTCGCTGATGGGCGGCAATGAGAGCTGGACCGACCCGAAGGTGAAGCAGATCTTCACCAACTGGGCCACCATCTTGGACTACTACCAGCCCGATGCCAACGGCCGTGAATGGCAAGACGGCGCGACGGCCCTCGGTAACAAGGAAACCGGTATGTACCTTTTGGGCACGTTCGTCACCAGCAACTTCGACCCGGAAGCCGATCCCGAGGCGCAGGCGATCATCGACGACATCGATTTCTTCGCCTTCCCCGAGATCGACCCCGCGCATGCGCAAGATGCGGTCGAGGCCCCGATCGACGGATTCATGATGGCTGCCGCCCCAAAGAACGAAGCCGGTGCCAAGGAACTGCTCGGCGCACTCGGCCAGGCCGCAGCGATCGACGCCTACATCTCCGTCGACCCGTCGGTGGTCGCGGCCAACGCCAAGGCCGACACGTCCGGCTACAACGCCCTGCAGAAGAAGTCGGCTGAGCTCGTCGGCTCGGCGAAGTACATCGCCCAGTTCCTCGACCGTGACACCGACCCCGACTTCGCATCCAACGTGGTCGGCAAGGGCATTTCGGACTTCCTCGCTGCTCCCGGCGACATCGACACCATCTTGGCGACGATCGAGGAGCAGAAGGCCACCTACACCTTCGAGTGACAGACTGCCACCATGTCAATCGACAGTGCAGTATCACCGGAATGTGCTTCCCCTGAAGCAACACCGACGGCGCCCCCTCGGGGGCGCCGTCGGCGCTTTTCTCAACTGAGCCGCGCCGACAAGATCGTGCTCGGGCTGATGGTCGGGGTGCCATCTGCGTTGCACATCGTGTTGGTGTGGATCCCGGCGATCCTCACTGCGATCTTGTCGTTCGCCGAGTGGGACAACCTGGAGCCGGTGAGCGACGCCCGCTTCGTCGGGTTCCGCAACTACTGGCAGATCTTCACGATCTTCGACAACGTGCTGTTCCCTGCGTTGTTCAACAACTTGGTGCTGGTGGTGTGGTTGTTCGTGTGCTCGGCGGTTGGGGTGCTTTTCGCGTACCTGCTCGACAAGAGCGTTCGTGGCACGCGCTTCTACCAGAGCACGTACTACTTCCCCGTTGTGCTGTCGGTTGCTGTGGTCGGTTTCATCTGGAAGAGCGTGATGTTCTCGCGCGATGCGGGGCTGCTGAACATGGTGTGGCCGGGCGGCCCGATCGACTTCATCGGCGACCAGACGAAGATCTTCGAGATCGATCTGCCAGGGCTCGATTTCTCGCTCGGGTTGTCGCGCAACTTCGCCGCACTGCTGCTGGCCATGGCCTGGCGCCACATCGGCTACATCATGGTGCTGTACCTCGCTGGGTTGAAGAGCTTCGATCCGTCGCTGCGCGAAGCGGCCGCAATCGACGGCTGCAACGAGTGGCAGATCTTCAGGCGCGTGATCTTCCCGGCGTTGAAGCCGATCAACGTGGTGGTCGCAGTGATCACCGTGATCGAGTCGCTGCGGGCGTATGACATCGTCGCCGCACTCAGCGAACCACGCGGCACCGAGGTGATGGGAACCGTCGTCACCAACAGCCTCACCGGCGAAGGTGGCGGCCGGGTCGGGATCGGCTCGGCTTACGGCATGGTGCTGTTCGTGCTGTGCATCGGGTTCATCATCTGGTACGTCGTCAACAACTTCAAGGAGGAGAAGCGGTGACCGCTGTTGTCACTCCCGAGTCCGCGCCAGTGGTGGGCGGCAGGCCGATGGCCACAGTCGGACGCGACGGCGTCATCGTCGGCATCCGCCGTGGCCCGCGTCTTGCGTTACAGGCGTTTCTGATTCTTGTCGCCGTGGTGTGGTTGATCCCGATGGTCACTGCGTTCTACGCATCGTTCCGCTACTTCGAAGCCGACACCAACGTCAATGGCGTGTTCTCGCTGCCCGAGACGATCACGCTCGACAACTATCGCGATGCGTGGAGGGTGGGCGAGATCTGGAGCCACTTCGGTAAGACGTTGTTCATCGTCATCCCGTCGTTGGTGCTGATCCTCACGCTGTCGAGCATGGTCGCGTTTGCCTGCACGCGGTTCTCGTGGCGGTTCAACCTGTCGTTCCTGATCCTGTTCACCGCCGGCAACCTGATGCCCCAACAGGTCATCTTCCAGCCGGTGTTCCAGATGTTCAAGAAGATGCCGTGGCCCGACATCTTGAGCGATACCAACACCGGCAACCTGGTCGGCACCAAGGTCGGGGTGATCCTCATCCACGTCGCGTTTCAGACCGGGTTCTGCACGTTCGTGCTGTCGAACTACATGAAGACGATCCCCAAGGAGCTCGGCGAGGCGGCGATGGTCGACGGCGCGAGCGTGCCACGGCAGTACTTCCAGATCATCCTGCCGTTGTGCCGGCCTGCGTTCGCCGCGCTCGGCACGCTCGAGTTCACCTGGTTGTACAACGACTTCTTCTGG
This sequence comes from Acidimicrobiales bacterium, assembly GCA_043756365.1. Taxonomy (GTDB): domain Bacteria; phylum Actinomycetota; class Acidimicrobiia; order Acidimicrobiales; family Ilumatobacteraceae; genus VFMC01. Next base: position 4,124 of record JAYURF010000062.1, on the reverse strand, counting down.
GGTTCGGTGATGCTCACCCAGGGCGCCGAACGACCGATCACGTCCTCGATCCTGGTGCTCAACGGGCAGTACTCCAATGACTACAACCTGATTGCCGCAGCATCGATGATGATCGCCCTCCCGACGTTGGCCGTCTACCTTGCACTGCAGAAGCAGTTCATCAGCGGCCTCACGTTGGGGGCCAACAAGGGGTAGACAATGATCCATCTCCGTGGCTCCGGCGACGGCACGGGCACCGATGTGGTGCTCGACGTGTCCCACGGTGTCCCCGTGATCGTGTACTGGGGCGCGCCGCTCGGTGTTGTCGATCCGGCGGTGGTGCTCGCCGCGCTGGAGCGACCGGTCAGCCAGGGAATGCTTGACGTCGTTGCGCCTGCGTCGGTTGTGCCCGAACACGGCAGCGGCTGGCAGGGCCGGCCGGGCCTGGCCGGGCACCGCCGCGGCGGGTCGGCATGGTCGCCCCGGTTCCAGTCCGCCGGCACGGTGCCGGTGCCGACCGGTGCGGCCGGTGTTGTTGTGTCAGCGGTCGACGAGGTGGCCGGCCTTCGGCTCGACACCACGATCACGCTCGGTGACGTGCTCACGGTTGGCTGCGAGCTGACCAACACCGGTGACGGGTTCTACCTCCTCGACCAGTTGACGATCACCCTGCCGGTTCCCGTCCACGCGGCCGAGTTGCTCACCTTCACCGGGCGGTGGACCCGCGAGCTCCATCCGCGCCGGCGTCGCTGGGAGGACGGCTCGGTGTCGATCGAGAATCGCCGCGGCCGCACCTCGCACGAGCACGTGTCGCTCGCCTTCGCCGGCGAGCCCGGATTCGGCGAGTGGCGCGGCGAGGTGTGGGGCGCGCATCTCGCCTGGAGCGGCAACCATTCGCTGCTGGCCGAGTGCATGGCCGACGGGCGCCGCTACTTGCAACTCGGCGAACTGCTTCATCCGGGCGAGGTCGCGTTGCGCCCGGGCGAGAGCTACCGCACCCCCGACGTGATCGCCATCCACTCCGTCGATGGGCTCACCCCGGCTACGTGGGGTTTTCACCGCTCGCTACGCGCCGCCCCCGCACATCCGGTGACGCCGCGGCCGGTGCTGATCAACACCTGGGAGGCGGTGTACTTCGATCACGACACTGCCCGGTTGCAGGAGATGGCCACGGTAGCTGCGTCGCTCGGCATCGAGCGGTACGTGCTCGACGACGGGTGGTTCGGTTCGCGCCGCGACGACCGGCGTGGGCTTGGCGACTGGTGGGTGTCGTCGGAGGTGTACCCGAACGGGCTGGCCCCGCTGATCGACCACGTCACATCGCTCGGCATGGAGTTCGGCATCTGGGTCGAGCCGGAGATGGTCAACGCCGACAGCGAGCTGTACCGAGCCCATCCCGAGTGGGCGCTGACCACCGACGGGTACCCGCCGGTGGAAGGCCGCCAGCAGCTCGTGCTCGACATCGGCCACCCCGACGCGTACGCGTACATCCTCGATCACCTCGATGCGTTGTTGGGCGACCACGACATCTCGTATGTGAAGTGGGACATGAACCGTGATCACGTGCAGGGCAGCGGTGCCCGTGGCGCGGCGGGGACGCACGCGCAAACGGTTGCGCTGTACCGGTTGCTCGACGAGTTGCACCGACGTCATCCCGGTGTCGAGATCGAGAGCTGCGCGAGTGGTGGGGGCCGCATCGATCACGGCATCCTGCAACGCACCAGCCGGGTGTGGACCAGCGACTGCAACGACGCGCTGGAACGCCAAACCATTCAGCGCGGTGCCTCGATGTTGATCCCGCCTGAGCTCATGGGCGCGCACATCGGCCCGCCGAGATCGCACACCACGGGGCGCACGCAGTCGTTGGCGTTCCGTGCCGCGACCGCCCTGTTCGGCCACCTCGGTGTGGAGTGGAACGTGGTTGCGCTCACGGATGCCGAACGCGCCGATCTCGCCTCGGTGATCGCGCTGCACCGGCGGTTCCGGCCGCTGCTGCACTCGGGTGATGCGGTGCGTTTCGATCCGGTCGGCAACGGGTTCGGCGAACCTGATACTCCGGCGTCGCTGGCGTGGGGTGTATACGCAACCGACCGCAGCGAGGCGCTGATTGCGGTGGCGCAGCTGCGCACGGCGATGAGCCTCACCCCGCCTCCGCTGCGCCTGCCCGGCCTCGATCCCGATTCCACGTACATGGTCGAGTTGATCGAATTGCCGCACGCCGGCCGGGTGCCCGCCCGCCGGCAGCCCGCCTGGATGGATACCGGTATCGCACTCACCGGCCGTCAGTTCGCTGCCCACGGCATCCAGATCCCGATCATGAATCCCGAATCCGCCCTCCTCCTCCACCTCCACGCCCGCTAACCAAAAGATCTGGGCCGATTTCGTCCCGGTTTCCGAAACGTATTCGGCCCAGATCGTGGGGGCAGGGGCGGCTAGGGTGGCTCGCCGAGGTCGATGGGGAGGAACAGGGTGCGTCACCGCGCGTGGGGGTTGCTCGTGCTCGTGCCCGCAGCGTTGTTCGCGATGGTCGTCGTCACCGCGCCGTTTGAGTCGTTTCACTTCGACCTCAGCACGGCCGGCAGCCCTGGCCGTTTCGCCGCCGTCGTCGTGCATGCCGGACGCTCGGACGCCCGCGGCTCGCTGTGGATCGACAACGTGTTCGTGTTGTCGTGGCTGCTGATCGTGCCGGCGCTGTTACGGGCGGGTGTACGGCGGTGGGCACCGGAGCGGCGGCGGGAGTTCGGGATCTGGGTGCACATGCCGCTCGTCGCGCTCGCCGCCGGGGAGGCAGACGTCGCCGAGAACGTGCTGTCGCTGTTCCTCGCCGGCAAGACTTCGCCCCCGGCTGCGCTGACGCTCACTGTGGCCGCCATCACCTGGGCGAAGTGGGTGCTGTACCTGGTCGCGCTCGTCGGGGTCGCCGGGCTCGTCGTCGGTCCGCTCCTCGCCCCGGTCGTGCGCCCGGTGATGCTGCGCCTCAGTGGTCTCCTTGACCGCCGCGCCGGCAGCCATCCCGCGCCCGTGGCGCAAGCTACCGCCGGTGACACAACGGGTGCTGCGCCATCCGGCGACGGTGGACGGTCGATCGGGATCTGCGTGTCGGGTGGTGGGATCCGTGCGGCGAGCGTGGCGATCGGCGCGCTTGCGCGGCTCGACGAGCGGCGTGCCGATGGGCCGTCGTTGTTCGCCAGGTCGCGCTGGCTGGTTGCGGTGTCGGGAGGCGCGTATGCCGCCGCTGGCTGGCGGGTCAGTCGTCGGCCCGGCGGGGCCGTCGGACAACTGCCGAGCGCGGCGCGTGACGGGCTGTTCGACGCTGGGCATCCGTGGGCGGCCACGGTGCGCGCCCGGCGCCGGTTCCTCGACAACGGCCGCCTGTCGCTCGTCGGTGGGATCGCCGGGCTGTTGACCCGAACCATCATCGTGGTCGGCGCAATCATGTCGGCGGTGTACCTGGCGGGCTTCGTTGCTGGGCACGCGGTCGGTTCCACCGCACTCCATCCGGATTTCCCGTTCGTCGCCGGGTCGGCCACGGACGTATTGGGACTACGCGATCTTGTTCCGCTGAGGCTGGTGCTTCCCGGTATGGCGCTGTTGGTCGTCGCCGGCATGTTGGTGCTGGCGGCGTTCAGCACCAACGACGCTGACCGGCGGGCGAAGCTGATGCCGGTCGCAGTAGCCGGTGCGAGCGCTGGGGTTGCTCTGCTGGTGCTGTTGGTTGGCGTGCCCGCCGGCGTGGTGTACGGCCGCACCGTGCTCGGCGAGTTGGTGTTCGCCCGCGGCAGGGTCAACACCGGCGAGGCCGACGGTGGTGCCGGCATCCTCGGTGCTTTGTCGGCGATCGGACTGATCGGCGCGCTGACCGGGGTGATCGTGGGGCAGCTGAAACGGCGGTGGATGCGCCTCGGCGGCGTGCTGCTCGCGGCCGTGCTGGTGCTGTTCGCGGGCAAGGTGGCCGACACCTTTGCATGGGATTACGACGGCGTCTGGCGGTCGTGGCCGCTGCCGTTCGGAGATGCCAGCTTGGCGGTGTGGCCGGTGGCATTGGCGTGGTTGCTGTTCACCGATTCGGTCGCCTCGCACCGGCTCACCCTTGGCGGGGTGTACCGCAAGCGACTCGCCGCCACCTTCACGCTCGCCGATGGCGA
>JAYURF010000061.1:0-2292 GCA_043756365.1 Acidimicrobiales bacterium | reverse complement strand
CTGTTATCTCGCCTCGGGACGTCCCGTGATCGCGCAGGACACCGGATGGACCGCCCACTTGCCGGCCGGTGAGGGTCTGCTCGCCTGTTCCGACACGTCGAGCGCCGCTGAGGCGGTCGTCGAGGTGATGGGCGCGTACGACCTGCACCGACGCGCTGCACGCCGGGTCGCCGAACAGCACTTGGACTCGCGCATTGTCCTTGCCCGGCTGCTCGACGAGGTCGTGCCGTGAGCCCGGATGTCGGAGCCGTCTTCCCCTACACGAGCAGTCATCGGATCAGTCACGTCAGCACATCGTTGCTCTTCAAGGACCTTTCGGACGCAGCACTCGGCGATCAGGCACGAATCAGTCGGCACGACGGGTTCCACGACCGGCGCCGCGAGCCCGAGATCTACCGTCGGCTCCTCGGACCACTCGCTATCGGTCCACGGTGTCAGGCATCGGGCGATGACTGGATCATCGTCGAGCAGATCGATGCGCCGGCCCTGTGGCAGGTCGGTCATGCATCGGTCTGGATCGCCGTCGCCGACTGGACCGCGCAGATGCACAAGACGCTGCGCGCCCACCGGGCAACGACGAGGCGATGCGATCTTCCGCTGGTGATCCACGACGAGCAGCTGTTGTCGACGTGGCGTGCTCGGGCGAAGGAGGCGGGAGTCGGCGGGGAGATCCTCGATGCGCACCGTCGCGCGTCGGAGCGCCTCGCAGCGCTCCCCGCAGACATCATTCACGGCGAGCTGTACGCCTCGAACATCCTGGTACGAGCGCACTGGGAACTCGACAGGGTTCGCGCCGTCGACGTGTGGCCGGTCGACTGGGAACTCGCTGGTCTCGGGCCGACGGTGCTCGACGTGGCGGCGTTGACCATGGGTAGCGGTCTGGCGGCAACGACTCGTACCGGCATGGAACGGGCGTACTTTCACGCAGCCGGCGGACAACCTCCTGCCTGGCGCGCCTGGCGTACCGATCTGGATGCCGCCCGACTGCACGTCTGCATTCAATGGCTCGGTTGGTCGACGTCGTGGTCGCCGCCCCGGGAGCATCGCCAGGATTGGCACTCGCAAGCACGACGGCTGGCGAGGCGATTCTGATGGCGCGCCGTCTGATCGTGAACGCCGACGACCTCGGTCAGTGTGCTGGGATCAACCGCGGCATCGCAACCGCCGTCGACGAGGGTGTCGTCACCAGCTCCAGCCTCATGGTCCGTTGGCCCGCGGCCGAGGGAGCGTCGGCGTGGGCTCGAGCCACCCCTTCGGTCAGTATCGGGCTCCACCTCGATCTCGGCGAATGGATCCCTGTCGGCATTGGGTGGGAGCCGCTGTACGAAGTAGTCGATGCTTCCAATCCGACGGCAGTCAGCAATGAACTGTCACGCCAGCTCGGCATGTTCCTGCGGCTCATCGGCCGACCACCCAGTCACCTCGATGCCCACCAGCACCTGCAACGCGACGAGCCACTTCGTTCGCTATTGCTCCGCGTCGGCGAGCGCCTCGGCATCCCAGTTCGAGATGTTGCTGGACCGATCGGATATTGCGGCTCGTTCTACGGTCAGTACGGCGCGGGCCACTCGTATCCGCAGGGCATCACCCTGGAGTCGCTGCTGGCCATCATCGACAATTTGGAGGACGGTACAACCGAGCTCGGGTGCCACCCTGCGACCGCCGATGTCGATGACCTCACCTCGCCCTACCGCACCGAACGTGCCATCGAGCTCGCCGTGCTCACCGACCCTCGGTTGCCGGCCGCGCTTGCGGCGCGCGGCATCCAGCTGTGCTCGTTCTACACAGCTGGATGAGACTGCCACAGTGGTCCGGCCTGAATCTCCGACGCCGCTCCTGGCTCGACTCGAAGTTCCGGTGGCAAGGTTCATCGTGGAGCGGGAGTATGGTCGCGGCGCGGCATGGGGGCCGCCAGGGAAACGAGGCACACATGACCATTCCGCACCTTCCTGGAAGGTTGGGCAATCCGGATCTGACGTTGGCCAACGACCCACGGTCCGATCCGCGCATGATCGCCGCGATGCTCCCGATGGGCATGGCCGACAGAACGCCCGAGCAGCCGGTCACGGTGGACACACCGCTTGAATCGTTGCACGAGTTCCACACCATGGCCGAGGCCATGTTTGATACTGCGTTCTCGATGTTCTCGGCGGAACTTCCTCCGGTGGCGGGCGTGGAGCGCAGCGTCGAGGTGATCAGGGGAGTCGACGGCAACGACATCACCCTGTACATTCACCGGCCAGCGAACGCGCAGGGGCCGCTTCCGGGTTTGCTGCACCTCCACGGTGGTGG
>JAYURF010000060.1:0-2295 GCA_043756365.1 Acidimicrobiales bacterium | reverse complement strand
CTGTGGGATCCAGGCCAGATCGCGGCGCGCGAGTTGCTGACGGCCGTGATCGACCAGGAGACCGGCCAGCGCGGCTTCATCATCACCGGCGACGAAACCTACCTCGCACCGTACCTGGCGGGACGGACCGAGGCCGACCGCGCCTTCGAAGCGCTCCACGAGATCTTCGGTGGAGAGGCGAAGGTGGTCTCCCAGATCGAGGTGGTCCGCTCGAGCCTGGCGGATTGGCAACAGCAAGCGGCCGAACCACGAATCAGCGAAGCCCGGGTGGACCTCGACGCAGCCCAGGATTCCGTGGCCGACGGTGCCGGGAAACAACTGCTCGAAGTGGTGCGCGCCGACCATGCCGATCTCGTCGCAACGATCGACCGCGGGTCCGAACGAGCCGAAGCAGCAAGCAACCGGTCGTTCCTGGCATTGTTGGCCACAACCCTCGTGGCCGGATTCTTGGTGCTCGGAGCGGCATCGTGGGTGCTCAGTCGAACCCGAGCGTGGTCCGTCGAGCGCGACGATCTGCTCGACATCGAGCGGCAGTTACGCCGGGACAATGCTGCGGCGGCCGAACGACTCGAACAGGCGGCCACGTTGTTCCGCGCCGTGATCGGTGCCGCACCCGTGGGGGTGGCGGTGTTCGACCCGGAGATGAGGTTCGTGCACATCAACGAAACCCTCGCCATGCGCAACGGTCGCAGCATCGCCGACCACATCGGGTGCACCCTTACCGATATCTTGCCTCCTCCGTCGGCCGACCGCTTCGTCGCCATGTTGGAGCGCGCCGCAGCGGGCGAGGCAATCACCCAGGTGCCGATCACGAGCAACCGGGGGAACGCCTCCGAGAACCGCCATTCATTGCTGTCGTTCTTCCCCGTCCGTGCGCCCGATGGGGCACTGCTCGCGATCGGGGCAACCGTGGTCGATGTGACCGAGCCAACTCGTGTGGCTGCCGAGTTGGGAGAGGCCACTGCGCTGTTGGACACCCTCATCGAGGAATCGCCGATCGGCCTTGCGTACTTCGATCTCGAGGGCCGCTATCGGCGGATCAACCGCTCGCTGGCCGATCTGAACGGTGTTCCCGCCGATGCCACCATCGGCCGGACGATCTTCGAGGTGGTGCCTGATCTCGCGCCCACCCTTGATCGCATGTTCGCCGACGTGGTCGCCACACGGACAGCTGTGCGTGACGTCGAGGTCACCGGGACCACGCGAGCACTGCCTGGGGTGCGACGGCACTGGTTGGAGGGTTTCTATCCCGTGAAGGGCCCTGGCGGCGAGTTGCTCGGCGTAGGGGTTGCTGCACTCGAGATCACCGACCTGCGTCGATCCGAGCAACGACTCCGCCACATCGCGTCGCGGTTACAAGCGAGCCTGTTGCCGACCGAGGTCCCCGATGCCGAGGGTTTCGAGTTTTCGGTGCGCTACCGGGCGGCGGGAATCGACATGGACGTCGGCGGCGATTTCTACGACATCGCACAGCGTACCGACGGGTCCTACAGCATCTTCATCGGCGACGTCTGCGGACACGACATCGAAGCGGCAGTGGTCACCGGTCTCGTCCGCCACACGATGACCGCCGCCGCGCAACACCTCGCCGACCCAGCGGTGGTGCTGCGCTGGGCGAACCAAGCGGTGCTCGACAACGCCGACGACGGCCGCTTCGTCACCGCAGTTCATGCCCGTCTCGAGGTTGCCCCCGGCAACGCCCCGGCCCTGCTGCACCTCGCACTTGCCGGCCACCCGAAACCGATCCTGATCCCCGCGAGCGGCGCACCCTCGACCGAAATCGGCACCACGGGGCAGCTCCTCGGTTTCTCGCGGGACTCCCGCAGCGTCACGACGACTGTCGAGCTCGCTCCCGGCGACACCGTGGTGATGTACACCGATGGGCTGTCGGAGAATGCCGTGCCGCGCCTCACCGCCGACGAGCTCATGGCCTTGGTGACTCAAAGCGTCACCGACTCCGCCGACGCGACGATTGACAACATCCTGCGGCGATACGACGATCTGCGGTTGCGAACCGCGCTCGACGATGTCGCCGTGCTGGTCATCCGCCGCAAGGTTGTGGCGATGCGTGCGCTGGTGCCCCGCCGGTCAGTGACCATCACCGGGCGCCACGTCCGCTAGTGGTCCGTCGCGGATTTGATGTGGTGGAGTGTGGCTCGTCCGCGGGTGACTTTGGCGATGATCTCCTCTGCTGTTTTGGTCCAGACGAAGGGTCGTGGGTCGTCGTTCCAGTGTTCGGTCCACATCTCCAGTGCTTCGATCAGCTCGGCGACGCTGGTGAACCGACCGCGACGC
>JAYURF010000059.1:0-2299 GCA_043756365.1 Acidimicrobiales bacterium | reverse complement strand
CCACACCGGTTCCGAGCAGCCCGACCGCGAGCGCTCCGGCATCGGCGTAGTGGTTGTGTGTTCCGGTGGTCCGCTCGTCGAGTTCGCGACGGTAAGCGGAGACGTCGGGCCCCGCTTCGGCGACGCGTCCGACCATCCGCCCGGTCGGGGTGATCGACGTGGAGGCGATCACCACACTGCGCTCGTCGAGGCCCTGCAGATTGGCCACGGTGACGGCGCCCAACAGATCGAACCCGATCAGTACGTCGACATGGCCGGCCTCGGGCTGGCCAAGCGAGATGGTCGACACCACCGGCCCGGCCTTTTGGCTGAGCCCGGTTTGATCGACCGCCGAGGCGTGAATGCCGTCAATCTTGGCTGCCGCAGCCAGCAACTGGTTGACCGTGACGACACCGGTACCGCCGATGCCCGGCATGCGGATGACCGCACCACCCGCGGGTACCACGCGGCGTGGCTCGGCCAGATCGGTCGGCGGGGCGGGCGAAACCCGATTCGTCTCCGTTGATGGCGTGACCGTGACGAAGGCCGGGCAGTCGCCTTTGATGCAGGTGGTGTCGAGGTTGCAGCTGGCCTGATCGACAGTGGTCTTGCGCCCGAACGGGGTATCGACGGGTTGCAGGCTCAGGCAGTTGGACTGCACCCCACAATCACCGCAGCCCTCGCAGATCCGCTGGTCGATCACCACGCGTTGTTTCGGGGTGACGATCAGGCCGCGCTTGCGGTCGCGCCGCTTCTCGGCGGCGCACTGCTGATCATGGATCAGTACCGTCACGCCGGGGATTCTGCGGAGGTGCTCCTGCGCTTCGATGATGTCGTCGCGGTGCCGCACCGTGGCACCATCTGCAAGGCGGACTCGGCGGTACTTGTCGGTGTCGTCTGTGGTGATGATCACTTCCTTCACGCCCTCGGCGAGCAGCTTCGCCGCCACCTGCGCAACGGGCAGTAGGCCGGTTGCGTCCTGCCCGCCGGTCATCGCCACCGCGGCGTTGTAGAGCAGCTTGAACGTCATGTCGACGCCGGCCGCAATGGCCGCTTGCACCGACAGTTGCGCCGAGTGGAAGTACGTGCCGTCGCCGACGTTTTGGAACATGTGCGGTGTGTCGATGAACGGGGCCATCCCGATCCACTGGCTGCCCTCGCCACCCATCTGGGCGCTGCCCATCACCTCGCCGCGGTCGGTGTAGCCGGGGAACCCGACCATGCCGTGGCAGCCGATCCCTGCTCCCACGAGCGATCCCTCTGGCACCTTGGTGCTCGTGCTGTGCGGGCAGCCCGAGCAGAAGTACGGCGAGCGGACGGCGTCGGGGTTGATGATGATGCTCAACCCGCGCTTGACCGGAGCGGGGACCAGACGCTGCGGATCGACGCGCGCGCTGAGCACCCGGCGGAGCGGTTCGCGCAGTGCCCCGGCGTCGAGCATCCCGGTGAACGGCACCAGCGCAGCACCGGTCGCGTCGAGCTTTCCGACCACCTCGGGCCGCTGCGCGAGCGGATACAGCGCGTCGCGCACGAGGGTCTCCAGGTGAGCCAGCTTGTCCTCCACCACCAGCACGGTCTCGCATCCGTCGGCCAGGCGGCGCACCGCGTCGGCGTCGACCGGATGGATCGCCCCCAGGTGCAGCAGGCGGATCCCGAGACCGGCTGCGTCGTCGAGGGTGAGCCCGAGCGTGCCGAGCGCTTCGACCACCTGCTCGGCCAGGTAACCCGCGGCGATGATGCCCAGCCACGCCGTGGCAGGATCTGTGCGCAAGCGGTTGATCCCGTTCGCGGCGATGTAGCGCAAGGCCATCTCTCGCCGGGTGCCGAGCACCTCGGCTTCGAGCCGGATCGAATACGGCGGCCCCACCTTGCCGGTGAGCGTCGGCACCCACGGCGCGCCATCCACCTCGATCACAGGCACGACCGGGCGGATGCGGTCCGGGTGCACCTCGACCAGCCCCGACCCGTCGGCCACCGGCGTGACGATCTTCATCGCCGTCCACAGCCCCGACGCCCGCGACATCGTGATCGCGTGCAGGCCGAGATCGAGGGCGTCCTGCACGTTGCCCGGGTACAGCACCGGCAGGCCGAGCGCTTCGAGCACCACATCGCTGCGCGACGGCAACGTCGACGACTTGCACGCCGGATCGTCACCGACGAGAGCGACCACACCGCCGAGGCGTGACGTACCGGCCCAGTTGGCATGGCGGATCGCATCGCCGGCCCGGTCGAGCCCTGGCGCCTTGCCGTACCACACGCCAACCACACCGTCGTAGCGATGGTCGGGCAGGGTGTTGACCACCTGGCTGCCCATCACCGC
>JAYURF010000058.1:0-2302 GCA_043756365.1 Acidimicrobiales bacterium | reverse complement strand
GTCGGATCAACACCGCCGATGGGGCAGCGATCACGCCAACGACCGGGAGCTCCCACACGCCATCATGCTTGGCGTCGACGAACCGGACTCGACTCGCCCACGGAGAGATGTCGAAACCGCCGGGTTCACCGAGGTTGAGGAGCACGGGCCGGGCGTCGTGCAGCAGGGTGAAGACGCGCGTGGGACCGTCCACCGTTTGCACGTCAAGGTCGGGCATGCGCCGCCCGAGCAGCGGGTGCCGGTCTCCGCCGTGGTGGGGAACGTCGTAGTGGATGTCGAGACCGGAGAGCATCGCGGCGATGCGCCGGCGCGGCTCGTCCATGCCGAGCAGTCCGGTCATGATGTCGCGCAGTGCCTGATGGCGGTCGTCGGGGCTGCCGAGCGCAACCTGCGCCATGGTGTTGTGCAACACACGGGCACCGACCGGGTGCCGTTCGGTGTGATACGTGTCCAGCAGGCTCTCGGGTGATGTCGTGTTGACCACTTGGGCCAGCTTCCATCCCAGGTTCACGGCATCCTGCACACCGGTGTTGAGGCCCTGGCCGCCCTGCGGGGGATGCACGTGTGCGGCGTCGCCGGCCAGCAGCACACGGCCGCGACGGTACGACACCGCCTGGCGCGTCATATCGGTGAACCTGGAGATCCAGTTGGCGTTGCGGAGCCCGTAGTCCGTCCCGTACACGGCGACGAGTGCGTCGCGAAGCTCGCCCATACTGGGGTCGCCCGTGTGGTCGACGTGTGGTTCCGTGAGGACGACCCGAATTGCCTCCCCATCTTCCCTCCGGCCGATGGCGTGCGTGCCGACGCTGTCTCGACGGAACCCGAACTCCGGTTCGGTGTCCATCTCGACCTCGGCGATCATCCAGCTGGTCGAGGGATCCAAGCCGGCGAAATCGATGCCGGCTGCCTTGCGGACCAGGCTGCGTCCGCCATCGCAGCCGACGAGATACTCCGTCCGCAGCGACGTCTTGTCGGACAGCTCGACATCGACCCCGGTGTCGTCTTGAGCGAAGCCCACCACGTCGCGTGAGCGAAGGATCGGAACCCCGAGCTCACCGACCCAGCCGGCCAGGATGGGCTCGAATTGCGACTGCCACAGCGCAAGTATGTAGTTGTGGCGGGTGGGGAAGTCGCTGATGTCCAAGGCGACTAGAGAGAACCCCAGAGCCGGGTGTACTTGCCCCGCCGAGAGAAATCGTTCCGCGATGCCACGCTGATCAAGCACCTCGATGGTGCGCGAGTGAAGACCCCCGGCCCGCGATCCGTCGACATCCTGGTTGGCGCGTCGTTCGACGATGACGACGTCGATTCCCGCCAACGCCAGCTCGCCCGCCAACATCAGCCCGGTCGGGCCGCCTCCCGCGATCACCACCGCATGCGCAGTCATCGCCGCACCCCGGTCATCGCCGCACCCCGGTCAATCCTGCAACGGGCAACCGGCTCAGCACTCGCAGTCGACCCATCTGTCGAAGACGAACATCCATTTCTCAACCCCTCACTCCATAGGTTCCGGTCACCCGCTCAGGCCGCACGCCACGGCGGCGCATCCGGATCGCCACGCCACCAGCGCAGGCGGCGTTCGGCCTCGGCCGCTGCTCCTGCATCGACACGTCCGGCGCGCACGCGCATCAGGGTGGCGGCCACCAGGCGCAACTCGGCGATCGCCTCGGCGGCCGGGTCACCGCGCAGCGACTGCCCGTACCCCTCGGCGAAACGCTCGTACACGCCGGGCTCCCCTCCCCACCGCTGCGTCCATGTCATCAACGGTCCATGATCCCACGCTGGCGGTCCCGTGCACAGCAGATCCCAGTCGATCAGCATCGGCCCATCCAGTGTGACCAACACGTTGCCGGGGTGCACATCGCCGTGGCACAGCACCGCGCCGACTTCGGGCGAGCGCCACCGCTCGTACCACTCGCCATGACGATGCAGCGCTGCCTGCAAGCCTGAGCGCGCAGGTGGATCGAGGAGATCCTTTACCTCGGCGAGCAATGCCTCGAGATCCCACCACGGGAACGCCGAGCAGTGCGGCACCGGGTAGAAGCCGTCCACCTCCGCGGGATCAACGGTGTGCACCCGCGCGACCATCGCCCCGACCTCTTCCCAGTCGAGCGGGATGAGCGACGCAGCCTGATCGTGGTACTCGATGGCGGTCGCCGCCAACGGCCCGAGCACCACGGGTCGATCGCGCACGAAACGCGGTGTGCGCACCCCATGTGCCGACAGTACGCCTGCGAGCCGGATCGCACCCTGGGGATCCGACGTCGGCTTGCCGACCCTGATCACCACATCAGGCCCAGCC